>NZ_JAGRQY010000092.1:0-4631 GCF_018223905.1 Klebsiella sp. 28 | reverse complement strand
AACGTTCCTTCAGGAGACTTAAAGTCTCAGGGAGAACTCATCTCGGGGCAAGTTTCGTGCTTAGATGCTTTCAGCACTTATCTCTTCCGCATTTAGCTACCGGGCAGTGCCATTGGCATGACAACCCGAACACCAGTGATGCGTCCACTCCGGTCCTCTCGTACTAGGAGCAGCCCCCCTCAATTCTCCAGCGCCCACGGCAGATAGGGACCGAACTGTCTCACGACGTTCTAAACCCAGCTCGCGTACCACTTTAAATGGCGAACAGCCATACCCTTGGGACCTACTTCAGCCCCAGGATGTGATGAGCCGACATCGAGGTGCCAAACACCGCCGTCGATATGAACTCTTGGGCGGTATCAGCCTGTTATCCCCGGAGTACCTTTTATCCGTTGAGCGATGGCCCTTCCATTCAGAACCACCGGATCACTATGACCTGCTTTCGCACCTGCTCGCGCCGTCACGCTCGCAGTCAAGCTAGCTTATGCCATTGCACTAACCTCCTGATGTCCGACCAGGATTAGCTAACCTTCGTGCTCCTCCGTTACGCTTTGGGAGGAGACCGCCCCAGTCAAACTACCCACCAGACACTGTCCGCAACCCCGGTCAGGGGCCAACGTTAGAACATCAAACATTAAAGGGTGGTATTTCAAGGTTGGCTCCACGCAGACTGGCGTCCACGCTTCAAAGCCTCCCACCTATCCTACACATCAAGGCTCAATGTTCAGTGTCAAGCTATAGTAAAGGTTCACGGGGTCTTTCCGTCTTGCCGCGGGTACACTGCATCTTCACAGCGAGTTCAATTTCACTGAGTCTCGGGTGGAGACAGCCTGGCCATCATTACGCCATTCGTGCAGGTCGGAACTTACCCGACAAGGAATTTCGCTACCTTAGGACCGTTATAGTTACGGCCGCCGTTTACCGGGGCTTCGATCAAGAGCTTCTCCTTACGGATAACCCCATCAATTAACCTTCCGGCACCGGGCAGGCGTCACACCGTATACGTCCACTTTCGTGTTTGCACAGTGCTGTGTTTTTAATAAACAGTTGCAGCCAGCTGGTATCTTCGACTGGTCTCAGCTCCATCCGCAGGGACTTCACCTACACACCAGCGTGCCTTCTCCCGAAGTTACGGCACCATTTTGCCTAGTTCCTTCACCCGAGTTCTCTCAAGCGCCTTGGTATTCTCTACCTGACCACCTGTGTCGGTTTGGGGTACGATTTGATGTTACCTGATGCTTAGAGGCTTTTCCTGGAAGCAGGGCATTTGTTACTTCAGCACCGTAGTGCCTCGTCATCACACCTCAGCCTTGATTATCCGGATTTGCCTGGACAACCAGCCTACATGCTTAAACCGGGACAACCGTCGCCCGGCTAACATAGCCTTCTCCGTCCCCCCTTCGCAGTAACACCAAGTACAGGAATATTAACCTGTTTCCCATCGACTACGCCTTTCGGCCTCGCCTTAGGGGTCGACTCACCCTGCCCCGATTAACGTTGGACAGGAACCCTTGGTCTTCCGGCGAGCGGGCTTTTCACCCGCTTTATCGTTACTTATGTCAGCATTCGCACTTCTGATACCTCCAGCAACCCTCACAGGTCACCTTCGCAGGCTTACAGAACGCTCCCCTACCCAACAACACATAGTGTCGCTGCCGCAGCTTCGGTGCATGGTTTAGCCCCGTTACATCTTCCGCGCAGGCCGACTCGACCAGTGAGCTATTACGCTTTCTTTAAATGATGGCTGCTTCTAAGCCAACATCCTGGCTGTCTGTGCCTTCCCACATCGTTTCCCACTTAACCATGACTTTGGGACCTTAGCTGGCGGTCTGGGTTGTTTCCCTCTTCACGACGGACGTTAGCACCCGCCGTGTGTCTCCCGTGATAACATTCTTCGGTATTCGTAGTTTGCATCGGGTTGGTAAGTCGGGATGACCCCCTAGCCGAAACAGTGCTCTACCCCCGAAGATGAGTTCACGAGGCGCTACCTAAATAGCTTTCGGGGAGAACCAGCTATCTCCCGGTTTGATTGGCCTTTCACCCCCAGCCACAAGTCATCCGCTAATTTTTCAACATTAGTCGGTTCGGTCCTCCAGTTAGTGTTACCCAACCTTCAACCTGCCCATGGCTAGATCACCGGGTTTCGGGTCTATACCCTGCAACTTAACGCCCAGTTAAGACTCGGTTTCCCTGCGGCTCCCCTATACGGTTAACCTTGCTACAGAATATAAGTCGCTGACCCATTATACAAAAGGTACGCAGTCACACCCGAAGGTGCTCCCACTGCTTGTACGTACACGGTTTCAGGTTCTTTTTCACTCCCCTCGCCGGGGTTCTTTTCGCCTTTCCCTCACGGTACTGGTTCACTATCGGTCAGTCAGGAGTATTTAGCCTTGGAGGATGGTCCCCCCATATTCAGACAGGATACCACGTGTCCCGCCCTACTCTTCGAGTTCACAGCCTGTGCATTTTGGTGTACGGGACTATCACCCTGTACCGTCGGACTTTCCAGACCGTTCCACTAACACACAAGCTGATTCAGACTCTGGGCTGCTCCCCGTTCGCTCGCCGCTACTGGGGGAATCTCGGTTGATTTCTTTTCCTCGGGGTACTTAGATGTTTCAGTTCCCCCGGTTCGCCTCGTTAACCTATGTATTCAGTTAACGATAGTGCAACGAATTGCACTGGGTTTCCCCATTCGGACATCGCCGGTTATAACGGTTCATATCACCTTACCGACGCTTTTCGCAGATTAGCACGTCCTTCATCGCCTCTGACTGCCAGGGCATCCACCGTGTACGCTTAGTCGCTTAACCTCACAACCCGAAGATGTCTTCAGATTGCGAAAATTTGAGAGACTCGAACACACATTAACTGTGTGTCGTTTCAATTTTCAGCTTGATCCAGATTTTTAAAGAGCAAANNCAAAGGCAGGTTCTTTAAGGTAAGGAGGTGATCCAACCGCAGGTTCCCCTACGGTTACCTTGTTACGACTTCACCCCAGTCATGAATCACAAAGTGGTAAGCGCCCTCCCGAAGGTTAAGCTACCTACTTCTTTTGCAACCCACTCCCATGGTGTGACGGGCGGTGTGTACAAGGCCCGGGAACGTATTCACCGTAGCATTCTGATCTACGATTACTAGCGATTCCGACTTCATGGAGTCGAGTTGCAGACTCCAATCCGGACTACGACATACTTTATGAGGTCCGCTTGCTCTCGCGAGGTCGCTTCTCTTTGTATATGCCATTGTAGCACGTGTGTAGCCCTGGTCGTAAGGGCCATGATGACTTGACGTCATCCCCACCTTCCTCCAGTTTATCACTGGCAGTCTCCTTTGAGTTCCCGGCCTAACCGCTGGCAACAAAGGATAAGGGTTGCGCTCGTTGCGGGACTTAACCCAACATTTCACAACACGAGCTGACGACAGCCATGCAGCACCTGTCTCACAGTTCCCGAAGGCACCAAAGCATCTCTGCTAAGTTCTGTGGATGTCAAGACCAGGTAAGGTTCTTCGCGTTGCATCGAATTAAACCACATGCTCCACCGCTTGTGCGGGCCCCCGTCAATTCATTTGAGTTTTAACCTTGCGGCCGTACTCCCCAGGCGGTCGATTTAACGCGTTAGCTCCGGAAGCCACGCCTCAAGGGCACAACCTCCAAATCGACATCGTTTACGGCGTGGACTACCAGGGTATCTAATCCTGTTTGCTCCCCACGCTTTCGCACCTGAGCGTCAGTCTTTGTCCAGGGGGCCGCCTTCGCCACCGGTATTCCTCCAGATCTCTACGCATTTCACCGCTACACCTGGAATTCTACCCCCCTCTACAAGACTCTAGCCTGCCAGTTTCGAATGCAGTTCCCAGGTTGAGCCCGGGGATTTCACATCCGACTTGACAGACCGCCTGCGTGCGCTTTACGCCCAGTAATTCCGATTAACGCTTGCACCCTCCGTATTACCGCGGCTGCTGGCACGGAGTTAGCCGGTGCTTCTTCTGCGGGTAACGTCAATCGCCAAGGTTATTAACCTCACCGCCTTCCTCCCCGCTGAAAGTGCTTTACAACCCGAAGGCCTTCTTCACACACGCGGCATGGCTGCATCAGGCTTGCGCCCATTGTGCAATATTCCCCACTGCTGCCTCCCGTAGGAGTCTGGACCGTGTCTCAGTTCCAGTGTGGCTGGTCATCCTCTCAGACCAGCTAGGGATCGTCGCCTAGGTGAGCCGTTACCCCACCTACTAGCTAATCCCATCTGGGCACATCTGATGGCATGAGGCCCGAAGGTCCCCCACTTTGGTCTTGCGACGTTATGCGGTATTAGCTACCGTTTCCAGTAGTTATCCCCCTCCATCAGGCAGTTTCCCAGACATTACTCACCCGTCCGCCGCTCGTCACCCGAGAGCAAGCTCTCTGTGCTACCGCTCGACTTGCATGTGTTAGGCCTGCCGCCAGCGTTCAATCTGAGCCATGATCAAACTCTTCAATTTAAGTTTGATGCTCAAAGAATTAAACTTCGTAATGAATTACGTGTTCACTCTTGAGACTTGGTATTCATTTTTCGTCCGAGGACGTTAAGAATCCATGTCACTTTGAGTGCCCACACAGATTGTCTGATAAATTGTTAAAGAGCAGT
>NZ_JAGRQY010000091.1:0-71482 GCF_018223905.1 Klebsiella sp. 28 | reverse complement strand
TGCATAATACGTTCCAATTTTTTAATATATTGATTATAAAGACTATTATAGCTGCGGTTTGCTGTCATCGTCAGTAGTGACGATGACAGCTGACGACGTCAGGCACAGGGGCCCGCCACCAGCGACTCGCGTTCAATCAGCGCTCCGGGAAAGCTTTGCTGAAAGTTGAATTCCCCGCCATCCAGCATAAAGATCAGCCGATTGATGCTCTCTTTAATCATCTCCGTCACCGGCACCCGGACGCTGGCGAGCGACGGCACCATATACGGCGCAAGAGCAATATCGTCAAACCCCACCACCGAGACCTGTTCTGGCACCTTAACGCCCAGCTGGTGAAGCTGCTTCATCGCCCCGATGGCCATATCGTCATTGCTCGCCACCAGCGCGCTGTAGGTAACCCCGCGCTGACGCAGGCTCTCCACCCCCGCCGCCCCGGTTTCCGGCGTCCAGCGCCCTTCGGCGATAAGCGCCTCGTTCAGGGCGATGCCGTGGCCAGCCAGCGCGTCTTTGTAGCCGGCGAGGCGTTCGACGCCGGTGGGAGAGTCAAGGGAGCCGGTAATAAAGGCGATATCGCGATGGCCAAGCGCAATCAGCCGCTCCACTACCCGCATCGCCGAGGCTTTTTGATCGGACCAGACGCAGTGGCTGGCGTGGCGGCGCAGGCGGCGATTAAGCACCATGATCGGCTGCGAGTGGTTCTCAACGATCTCGTCCATCTCATCGACGGTGAGAAAGCGCGGGTAGATGATGATCGCATCGCAGCGCAGATCCAGCAGGTACTGGATCGCCTCCCGCTCCTCTTGCGCGCTGTGCTTGCCGTCGGCCAGGATCAGCTGCCGCCCTTTATCCTCCGTCATCCGCGCCACGTGATACAGCAGTTCGCTAAAATAGACGCCGTGGTACAGGGTATTGGTCACCACCAGGCCGAGGGTTTGCGTGGTTTTGGTCGCCAGGTTGCGCGCCAGCAGATTAGGCCGGTAGCCGCTCTCCGCCACCGCCTTAAACACCCGGTCTTTGGTCTCCTGGCTGACATAGCCGTTGCCCGACAGCACCCGCGAAACGGTCGCCTTCGATACCCCCGCGCGCTTTGCGACCTCCAGCATCGTTGCCATGTGATTCTTCCTGTTGCAAAAGTTGCAGGCAGTGTACTGCACGTTTCCCGCTTTTACAGCACTCCCCTGTTCATCACCGCGATCCGGCTCACGGCGACGCTTAGCGATCAAAATCACAAAATTGAGATCATATTTTTTTATTTCTTGTGCAATTAACTGAAACTCACCATGATTTTGTGGAACCGGTTTCCTATAAAAACATGGTATCGCCCGGCGATGCGGGGCGGTGGCAGATCAGTACCCTATTGATAAACAGGATAAAATCCGATGTCGAAAAATTATGCAGCCCTGGCGCAACAGATAGTCGCGGCAATCGGCGGGGTCGACAACGTCGCCGCCGTTACCCACTGCATGACCCGTCTGCGCTTCGTGGTTAAAGACGACGAACAGGTCGATAGCTCTACCCTGAAAGGCCTGGCCGGGGTGCTCGGCGTCGTGCGCAGCGATAACCAGTGCCAGGTGATCATCGGCAACACTGTCTCCCAGGCCTACCGCGAGGTGGTGAATCTGCTGCCAGGCGACCTGCGCCCGGCTGAGCCGCAGGGCAAAGCGCCGCTGACCCTGAAACGCATCGGCGCCGGGATCCTCGACGCGCTGATCGGCACCATGTCTCCGCTGATCCCGGCGATTATCGGCGGATCGATGGTCAAGCTGCTGGCGATGATCCTCGAGATGAGCGGCGCGTTGCCGAAAGGCTCGCCGACGCTGACCCTGCTGGCGCTTATCGGCGACGGCGCATTTTTCTTCCTGCCGCTGATGGTGGCCGCCTCCGCGGCGGTGAAATTCAAAACTAATATGTCGCTGGCTATCGCCATCGCCGGGGTGCTGGTGCATCCTGGGTTTATCGAATTGATGGCCAAAGCCGCCCAGGGAGAACACGTTGAATTCGCCTTTATTCCGGTTACCGCGGTGAAATACACCTATACGGTGATCCCGGCGCTGGTGATGACCTGGTGCCTGTCGTATATCGAGCGCTGGGTGGATCGCATTACCCCGGCGGTGACGAAAAACTTTCTGAAGCCGATGCTGATCGTGCTGATCGCCGCCCCGCTGGCGATCCTGCTGATTGGCCCGCTGGGCATCTGGATCGGCAGCGCCATTTCCGCGCTGGTGTATACGATCCACAGCTATCTCGGCTGGCTGTCGGTGGCGATCATGGGCGGGCTGTGGCCGCTGTTGGTGATGACCGGTATGCACCGCGTCTTTACGCCGACCATCATTCAGACCATCGCCGAAACCGGCAAAGAGGGTATGGTGATGCCATCGGAGATCGGCGCCAACCTGTCGCTCGGCGGCTGTTCGCTGGCGGTAGCGTGGAAAACCAAAAACCCGGAGCTGCGCCAGACGGCGCTGGCCGCCGCGGCATCGGCGATTCTGGCCGGGATTTCCGAACCGGCGCTGTATGGCGTGGCGGTGCGCCTGAAGCGCCCGCTGATCGCCAGCTTAATCAGCGGCTTTATCTGCGGCGCGGTGGCAGGTATTGCCGGACTGGCCAGCCATTCGATGGCGGCGCCGGGGCTGTTTACCAGCGTGCAGTTTTTCGATCCGGCCAATCCAATGACCATCGTCTGGGTGTTTGGCGTGATGGCGCTGTCGGTGGTGCTGTCGTTTGCCCTGACGCTGATCCTTGGCTTTGAGGACATTCCCGTTGAGCAGGCCGCTGCCGACGCCAGAGCGCGCCAGGCCCGGGCCCAGGCATCCCACGCCTGTACACTATTGATAATGAGGTAATGCATGGCGAGTTTCCCACAGGGATTTTTATGGGGCGGCGCACTGGCCGCCAACCAGTCTGAAGGCGCTTATCTTGAAGGCGGTAAGGGGCTGACCACCGTGGATACCCTTCCCCACGGCGCCCATCGCCTGCCGGTAAAATTAGGCCTGGAGAAGCGCTTTATGCTGCGTGAAGACGAATTTTACCCCAGCCACCAGGCGATCGATTTTTACCATCGCTATAAAGAAGATATCGCCCTGATGGCCGAGATGGGGTTCAGCGTCTTTCGCACCTCCATCGCCTGGAGCCGCCTGTTCCCACGCGGCGACGAACAGCAGCCGAATCCGCAGGGCATCGCCTTCTATCGCTCACTGTTCGAGGAGTGCAAAAAGCACGGTATCGAGCCGCTGGTCACCCTGTGTCATTTCGACGTGCCGATGCATCTGGTGATGGAGTACGGCTCCTGGCGCAACCGCAAAATGGTGGATTTTTTCAGCCACTACGCCCGCACCTGCTTTGAAGCTTTTGACGGCCTGGTGAAATACTGGCTCACCTTCAATGAAATCAACATCATGCTGCACAGCCCCTACTCCGGCGCCGGTCTGGTGTTTGAGGAGGGTGAAAACCAGGAGCAGGTGAAGTATCAGGCCGCGCATCACGAGCTGGTGGCCAGCGCGCTGGCGACGAAAATCGCCCATGAGATTAACCCGCAAAATCAGGTCGGCTGTATGCTGGCCGGCGGTAATTTCTACCCTTACTCCTGCAAGCCGGAAGATGTATGGATGGCGCTGGAGAAGGACCGCGAAAACCTGTTCTTTATCGATGTCCAGGCCCGCGGCGCCTATCCGGTGTGGGCCGCGCGGGTGTTCCGGGAAAAAGGGGTCACGATTGCGAAACAGCCGGGCGATGACGAGATCCTCAAAAACACCGTCGATTTCGTCTCCTTTAGCTACTACGCGTCGCGCTGCGCCTCGGCGGAGATGAACGCCAGCAACACCAATGCCGCCAACATCGTCAAGTCGCTGAAGAACCCGCACATTCCGGCCAGCGAATGGGGCTGGGGCATCGACCCGCTGGGCCTGCGCATCACCATGAACATGATGTACGACCGCTATCAGAAACCGCTGTTCCTGGTGGAAAACGGGCTTGGCGCCCGCGATGAGATCGATGCCAATGGGGACATCAATGACGACTATCGCATCAGCTACCTGCGCGAGCACATCAGGGCAATGCGTGACGCTATCGGCGACGGCATTCCGGTGATGGGCTACACCAGCTGGGGCTGCATCGATCTGGTCTCGGCGTCCACCGGCGAGATGAGCAAGCGCTACGGCTTTGTCTATGTCGATCGCGACGATGCCGGCAACGGCACCCTGGCGCGTAAGCGTAAAAAGTCATTCTTCTGGTACCAGAAGGTGATAGCCAGTAACGGCGCCGATCTCGACTAAGCACCCTCGCCCACCCGCGCCCGTTCCCCGCGCTAACCGGGGGACGGACGTCGGCTATCTGTTGCATCCATTACATGCTTTTTTCTCGAGCCTGATTCCAGTTTCTGGTTTGCCACCGGTTTACAATAACTGGTATTTTATCCAGTACTTTTACCGGGGTATCTTCAGCAAGGAGCACATCATGAGCGCACAGCACCCTACCGCAGCCAGAGGGATAGCCAGGGCCATTCGCCAGTTAACCGTGGGATATGTCAGAAAACGCCATGAGGACCGCAAAACGCGGGAGACGCGGCGCTACACCCGCCACGCGGCATTAAGCTTAAACGGCGACTGGCTGGAGCAGGCGGGGTTTCCGGTCGGCACGCAGGTCAGAGTCTCGGTGTCGCCCGGTAAATTAGTGATAGAGAATCTTGAGCTGGCAGCGCCGGGAACGGGGCTCCCTTCCGGCCAGTCGTGCGCCGGCGGAGAGCCCGGTTCGCCGCAGGGCTAGTCGTCCGCGGCCTCCAGCTGAGTAAAGCCGCCCTTGCCCTGCCAGCCTGCCAACTGCTGATACACCCGGGCAACGGCCTCTTTCACCGGCTGGGTCATCGGATAATAAAAACCGACGATATCCGGCTGAATGCCGAGGAAAATCACCTCGCCGACGTCTTCTTTCAGCTGATCGACCAGATAGTTGAGCGGCATGTTATGGGTGGTCATCATAAACATCTCGGCGATGTCGTCGGGATCGATGATGCGAATGTCGCCGGGGTTTAGGCCCATATCGGTGGCATCGACAATCAGCAGGCGTTCGGGGCGTAATTCGCGGATCGCCACGATGTCGTTTTCCGGCGCGCTGCCGCCGTCGATGACCACCCACTGGCCGGCCGGGTTCGCCGCGCACATCTCCGCCAGCAGCGGGCCGGCGCCGTCGTCGCCCATCATGCTGTTGCCGACACAGAGTAAAACGTCAGTCACGTAATCTCCTCACCATCAGGTAGATGGCGCTCTCCTGGTGAATATCATGCAGCATGCTGAGCAGGGTTTTGCTCCACGCCTGCTGCTGCGGGGTCTGCGCGGACTGCGCTTTATCAAAGGCGTTGGCCAGCATCGCCACATGACTGCTGTCGATGACGATTTCGCCATACTTCGGCACGCCCTCCATTTTGCGCCGCGCGGCGCTTCCGGCCTCAAGGGTGGCGATCCATGCCAGATACGCGTCCCACGGGCAGCTCAGCGCCGCCTCCAGACAGTCGATGACGCCGAGGTGGTGGCCAATCGCCAGGCTGTAATAGACCACCTGCTGCGCCTGATCCGGCGTGGCGTCGTTCTCATCAATAAATTTACGGCTCAGCTGACTGAACACCACCGTCTCGCTCATCGGATACGCGCCCCCTCGACCACCTGGTTGAGATGGGTGACGATCTCGGTCAGACGCGGATCTTTCTCCGCCTCCAGCCAGCGCAGCACCTGACTGTCGCCCTGGCCAAGCAGACGCATATAGTCATCGGCAATCTGCCGTCCATAGCGATAGCCCGCCAGACGCCGCGCTTCGCGATCGATGCGCACCCGCAGAGGCTGCACCATATCGGCATGCAGCAGCTCGGTCGGCTGTTCGTCGAGCTCACCCGGCAGACGGGCATGAATTTTCTGCTCCAGCAGGCCAAGCGCCATGGCGAAGCCGTACAGCGTGGCGGCTGGCGTCGGCGGGCAGCCCGGAATATAGACGTCGACCGGTACGATTTTATCGGTACCGCCCCAGACGCAGTACAGGTCGTGGAAGATGCCGCCGCTGTTGCCGCAGGCGCCGTAGGAGATACAGATCTTCGGATCCGGCGCCGACTGCCAGGCGCGCAGCGCCGGGGAGCGCATCGCGCGAGTCACTGCCCCGGTAAACAACAGAATATCGGCATGGCGTGGCGAAGGCACCACCTTAATCCCGAAGCGTTCAGCGTCGAACAGCGGCGAAAGGGTGGCGAAAATTTCGATTTCGCAGCCGTTGCAGCCGCCACAGTCGACGCGGTAGACGTAGGCCGAACGTTTAATCTTCTTCAGTAGCGAGGCCTTCATGCTGGCGATGGATTCATCCACCGTCATCGGCACGGGAATACCGTTTTCATCGCGCGGGCCAAGTAAAGTGCTCATCAGCTGGCCTCCCTCATGTGGCGGGTCAGTTCAATACGATCGGACGGCACCAGGCATTTCTGGCGCTTGCATTCCGGGCAGGTTTCGAAGCTTTCGCGGTGCAGCTCGGCGCGGGTATCGCCGTTATGCTTGAGCAGCGCGATGGCGTAGTCGATCTCCTTCTGCACCGCGAACGGACGCTGGCACTCCCGGCAGTGGCAGATAGCGAAGCGCGACTGCTGGAGGAAATCCTCTTTCTTCCACACCGCCAGCTCATACTCCGGCGACAGCTTTATCGCCGCCGTCGGGCACACCTCTTCACAGCGGCCGCAGAAGATGCAGCGCCCGAGGTTGAACTGCCACGCCAGCTGATTAGTGGTCAGATCGGTCTCGACCGTCAGGGCGTTCGACGGGCAGGCGTTCACGCAGGCCGCGCAGCCGATACACTGCTGCGGCGTATGCTCCGGCTTGCCGCGAAAGTTTTTGTCTACCGGCATCGGCTCCAGCGGGTAGGCGTGCGTCGCGGTGCCGGTCTTAATAACTTTTTTAATAAAGGTAAACATGGCGATTCCTTATTTCAGCGGCGAGTTTTTACGCTCGATGCTGTAGCGCTCCAGCTCTTTGTATGGCACCACTTTGCTCTTCTTCTTGCGTACATCGACCACGGTCATGCGGTCAGTACAGGAGTAGCACGGGTCGAGGCTGCCGATGATCAGCGGCGCATCGGAAACGGTGTTGCCGCGCAGCATATAGCGCAGGGTCGGCCAGTTGGCGTAAGTCGCCGCCCGGCAGCGCCAGCGGTACAGTTTCTGGTTGTCGCCGGTCATGCTCCAGTGGATATCGTCGCCGCGCGGCGCCTCGGAGAAGCCCAGCGCGAAGCGGTGCGGAATATAGGTGAACCCCTCCACCATCAGCGGGCCGCCCGGCAGGTTATCGAGACCGAAATCAATCATATTCAGCGCGGTGTAAACCTCGTTGATCCGCACCTTGAGGCGAGATATCACGTCGCAGCCCTGCTCGCTGTGGACTTCCATCGGCAGCAGGCCGTAACCGACAAACGGGTGGTCGGCGCGGGTGTCGCGGGCGTGGCCGCTGGCGCGCACCATCGGGCCGACGTTGCTGAAGTCGCGGGCGATTTCCGGGTCCAGACGGCCAATACCGACGGTACGCTGTTCCATATTCGGCGTGCTGAGCAGCATATCCACCAGCTCCTGCACGTCGCGCCGCATCTGCTGCGCCAGCTGACGGGTCTGGATCATGTCCTCTTTCAGCAGGTCGCGGCGGATCCCGCCGATCAGGTTCAGGCCGTAGGTTTTACGCGCGCCGGTAAGGATCTCTGCCATCTTCATCGAGGTTTCGCGCACGCGGAAGAACTGCATAAAGCCGGAGTCAAAGCCGGTAAAGTGGCAGGCCAGACCGAGGTTCAGCAGGTGCGAGTGCAGGCGTTCCACCTCCAGCAAAATGGCGCGGATCATCTGCGCCCGCTCCGGCACCACGATGCCCATCGCGTTCTCCACCGAGGTGGTGTAAGCGGTGCTGTGGGCGAAGCCGCAGATGCCGCACACCCGGTCCGACAGGAAGGTCACTTCGTTATAACCCATGCGGGTTTCCGCCAGCTTTTCCATCCCGCGATGGACGTAGAACAGGCGGTAGTCGGCGTCGATAATGTTTTCGCCGTCAACGAACAGGCGGAAGTGGCCAGGTTCATCAGAGGTGACGTGCAGCGGGCCAATCGGCACCACGTTGTTTTTCTTGCTGCCGAGCTCGTTAATAAACTCGTAGGTTTCGGCGTCGGTGGTCGGCGCCGGACGCTGGCGATAATCCATGCTGTCTTTGCGCAGCGGATAGAGTTCGTCCGGCCAGTCGTCCGGCAGCACCAGCCGGCGTTCGTCCGGCAGGCCGACCGGCACCAGGCCGTACATATCACGCACTTCGCGCTCGCCCCATACCGCCGCCGGGACGCGCGGCGTCACCGACGGGTATTCCGGTTTGTTGGCGTCCACTTCCACGCGCACGGTGATCCAGCATTTGGTGCCCTGCTCCATCGACAGCACGTAATAGACCGCGTAGTGGCCGTTGAGCTTACGTTCATCGTTGCCGAACAGCACCGACAGCCAGCCGCCCTGCTGGTAGTAGAGAAACTCCACCACTTCCGGCAGGTAGTTGACCTTCACGGTGATGGTTAACTGGTCTTTAGTCTGCCAGGCTTCGTCCAGTACCACGCCGGGAAAGGCCTGGTGCAGCGCCGCAAGGTAGTGTTGACCGATTTTTTCTTCAGACATGCTCAAACTCTCTTAATCACGCCACCAGCAAGGAGACGAAAGCTAAAAAGGCGAAACCAAACCCGGCCCAGGTGACGCGGGAGGTGGCACAAAAACGCAGACGCGCCATGCTGTTTTCAAACAGCGCGATAATTAGCACCCCAACCACCAGCTTAACGATGGCGACCACCAGCGCCAGCAGCAGGCCGCCGACGCTGAAGCTGGTCATCTGGCCCCACGGGAAGAAGACCCCGACAAACATCTGCAGCACCACCAGCTGTTTGAGGCTGATGCCCCACTTCAGGATGCCAAAGCCGCTGCCGCTGTATTCCGACAGCGGCCCTTCCTGCAGCTCCTGCTCCGCTTCCGCCAGATCGAACGGCAGTTTGCCCATCTCGATAAAGGTGGCGAAGGCGCAGGCGCATAACGCCAGAATCAGTGGAATGCTGCGCGCCGCCGGCCAGTGGTAAAGGGTATCGGTGATGGCGCTGATATGGGTCGAGCCGGCGACCTGCGCCGCCACCCACAGGCCCAACAGCAGGATCGGCTCCACCAGCACGCCGAGCATCGCTTCGCGACTGCTGCCCAGCGCGGTAAACGGGCTACCGGTGTCCAGACCGGAAATGGCAAAGAAGAAACGGGCGATGGCGAACAGGTAGATCAGGGTGATGAGATCTCCCAGCACCGGCAGCGGGGAGTCTACCGTCACCACCGGCAGCGCGGTGGCGATGGTCAGCATCACGCCCACCATGACGTACGGCGTCAGGCGAAACACCCAGCCCGAGGCGTCAGGACCGACGCTCTGGCGGCCCAGCAGTTTCAGAATATCGCGATACTCCTGCAGTACCCCCGGTCCACGGCGGTTATGCAGCCGCGCGCGGGCGACGCGAACGATCCCGGACAACAGCGGCGCGACGGCAAACAGCACCAGCGCCTGTAGCAATGCAATTAACAGACTCATTCTCAGGCTCCTCGCGAAATGACAATCACCACCAGCACCGCCAGCTCAACCAGCGCGATCCCGCGCAGCAGCGCCGGCGCCGAGGCCGATTGCCAGCCCGGCACCAGACGCACCGGGTTCAGCCAGTGACGCAGCTTCAGCAACGGCGCAAAGGCCTCTTTCACCGGCATGGCAAAGCCGTGGGCCGTTACCACCATCGACTGCTCGTGGTCATAACCGCAGACCCACGCCGCGCCGCGCGAGCGCGCCGCCAGGCGATCGCCTTTAAAGAAGAGCATCAGCAGGAACGGCAGCAGCGGGCAGGCAATAAGCAGCAGCGCGATCATCGGCTGCGACACCACGCTCGATACCTGAGCCTGCACCGGGAAGGCGCCGCTCACCAGCGGCAGCAGCCACGGCGCGGCGATGCCGCCAACGAGGCAGAAAACCGCCGCCAGCACCACGCTCAGGATCATCAGCCAGGGGGCGCAGGTAGCGTTTTCCGCCTCTTTCGTCCGCGGCGCGCCAAGGAAGGTCACGCCGTAGACTTTCGCCATACACATCACCGCCAGTGCGCCAGTGATCGCCAGGCCAACGGCCAGTAGCGGCCCCAGCAGACGGCCGATAAACAGGTCGCCAGTGCTCATTTTGAAGAAGGATTGATAGATAACCCATTCGCCGGCGAAGCCGTTCAGCGGCGGCAGGGCAGCCATTGCCATCAGCCCCACCAGCATGGCGAGGGAGATCAGCGGCATTTTTTTACCGATGCCGCCCAGCTTCTCGATATCGCGATGACCGGTGCGGAACCACACCGCTCCGGCACCGAGGAACAGCGTGGTTTTGAACAGGCTGTGGTTAATCAGGTGATACATGCCGCCGATAAAGCCCAGCACCATCAGCGTGCTGTTGCGGGTCGCCACGCCGGTGACGAAGGCGCCCAGCCCCAGCAGGATAATGCCGATATTCTCCAGGGTGTGATAGGCCAGCAGGCGCTGAATGTTATGCTCCATCAGCGCATACAGTCCGCCGATAAAGGCGGTGATCATCCCCAGCGCCAGCAGCATCACGCCCCACCACAGCGGCGGCACGCCGCCGGCCAGCGAAACGGTCAGCATGCCGTACAGACCAACCTTCATTACCACCGTGGAAAACAGCGCGGCGGCCGGCGCGCTGGCCCCGGCGTGAGCCTGCGGCGCCCAGCCGTGCAGCGGGATCGCCCCGGCCAGCAGGGCGAACCCCACCAGACCCGGCAGCCAGAGCAGCGGGTTCTGCATCATATCCACCGCCTGAAGGTTGATCTGCGCCAGCTCGAGGGTGCCGTAGGTTGACCACACCAGCCAGCAGGTCCAGGCCATCAGCAGAGTACCGAGACGCCCCAGGGCAAACCACAGCTTACCGGAGGCGGCGCAGCCGGTGAGAAACGCCGCGCAGAGCGCCATGATCTCCGCCATCACCACCAGTGAACCGATATTGGTCACCACCACCGCGCAGGTCGCGGCGGCCAGCAGCAGATTGACCAGCGGGCCGTTGGCCTTCACCTGCGGGTGGCGATGCCAGCTAATATTGAACAATGACACCGGCAGCGCCGACAGGCCGATGGCCAGCAGCCACAGCGCGTTGACGCCCCCTACCCGTATCGTCAGGTGGAGAAACTGCAGCATGCCGCCGTGGATCCGCTCCGGCATCAGCAGCGCGGCGCCGCCGGCGACCACCAGCATGGCGCTGGCCACCGCGCCGCCGATCCCGGCAATGGCGCCGCTGAGCGGTTTGCGCATGGCAAACAGAAAGGCCAGTACGGCGCTGGCGGCATACCACGCCACCGCCTGATTCACTAATCCAATTACACTCATTCCCTCTCCCCCTGTTGCGCCTGGAACAGCGACAAGTCGCCAAGGTCGGTATTAAAGGTCAGCTGGCGTTTACGCTTGCTGGCCTGGGCGATATCACGGCTATCCACCAGCATCAGCGCGTTGGTCGGACAGGTCCGCACGCAGGCCGGGCCCTGGTCATCGAAGTGGCAGAGGTCGCATTTCACGGCAATAGCGCGCACGCCCGGTACCCAGTCGAGCAGCGAGCTGACGCGCGCCGGCGCCGGCGGCGCGGGGGGCGCCAGCCGGGTATTGGCATTCGCCGGGATATCCAGCGGGCGGCTGCCGGAAAATTCAATGGCGCCGAACGGGCAGGCAATGCCGCACAGTTTGCAGCTTACGCACAGGCTCTCGTTGAGCTGGACCGCGCCATCGACGCGCTGGATGGCGTTAACCGGGCAGACGGTGGCGCAGGGAGCATCTTCACAGTGGTGGCACATCTGCGGTGCCGATTCTTTTTCATTACGCATCACCTGCAGCCGCGGCATAGCCTGCAGGCCGTGCTGGCGATGCGTCTCAGAGCAGGCGGCTTCGCAGGTGCGGCAGCCGATACAGACAGTGGAGTCAGCAATTACAAAACGGTTCACCGGGTCATCCTCGGGTGAAAGTCATTTTTGACGAAATCAGGTTGCGCAGGTGTCATTTTCGACACGTGTCGACACCTTACGATCAGTGGGTCAGCGCCAGATGGCTTAAATCCACCGGTTGGTCTTGTTCCATGGCGTCATACAGACGGTCATAGACGGTGGCGATAATCGCCAGATAGTGCTCCAGCACCTGGTCGCGGGAGCGGTTGCTGATGCGGCCGTCCACCGTGCCATCCATTGCGAGGGTGGCCTGAGCAATCAGATACTTATCACCGCCGTTTTTGTTTTCGACGTAGTACTCGATGGTGTGGCTGTTGAAGCCTTCCGCGAGGGCGACGAACACCTGAAAATGGCCGAACAGCACGAAGCACAGCTCTTTGTCCGGCGCGCAGCTCATCGCGTGATGCAGGCGGGCCTTCGACAAGGTGATCCCCTGAACCAGCGAGTTACAGTAGATGTGCCACTGCTCCTGCTGCTGCCGGTGACGGTCGGCGATGTAATCCGCCTTTTCACTTATTTCCCAAATAGTCATATCGGTTTCTCCGTAGCATGAGATGCACCCTCTAAGCATTTTTCATGCCAGATTTTATTTAATTGATTTAACTATGTTTTTATATCGACCTCTGCCGATACGACATGTCGATGACAGCCCCGGGGCGTCGACATCGACATTGACTGCCACGACGATTTCATTCTGGCATCGTTATTGCATAGAAGGCGCATCGCGATACGGAGGCGACTATGCACGAAATCACCCTCAGCCAGCGGGCGCTGGAAATTATTGAACAACAGGCGCAGCAGGCCGGCGCGCGGCGGGTTACCGGCGTGTGGCTTAAGGTCGGCGCATTTTCCTGCGTGGAAGCCAGCGCCCTGACCTTCTGCTTTGAGCTGGTCTGCCGCGGCACGCTGGCGGAGGGGTGCGAACTGCATATCGCCGAACAACAGGCTGAATGCTGGTGCGATCGCTGTCAGCAGTACGTCCATCTTGTCTCGCAGCACGTTCGCCGCTGCCCGCACTGCAATAACGACCAGCTGCAGATCGTGGCGGATGACGGCTTACAGATTCAGCGTTTAGAATTGGAGTAAATTATGTGTACAACATGCGGCTGTGGCGAAGGCAACCTCTATATTGAAGGAGACGAACGAAACCCGCATTCCGCGTTCCGCAGCGCCCCCTTCGCGCCCGCCCCACGCCAGACGATGACCATCACCGGTGTCAAAATCGACCACTTCGCCCCCACCCGCACGCCAGAGGGCGACCTGCATTACGGCCACGGCGAAGCGGGTACCCACGCCCCGGGGCAGAGCCAACGGCGGATGCTGGAAGTGGAGATCGACGTGCTGGATAAAAACAACCGCCTGGCGGCACGCAACCGCGCACGCTTCGCAGCAAAACAGCAGCTGGTGCTGAATCTGGTTTCCAGCCCCGGCTCCGGCAAAACCACCCTGCTCACCGAAACCCTCACCCGGCTGAAAGGACGCGCCGACTGCGCGGTGATTGAAGGCGATCAGCAAACGGTCAATGATGCCGCCCGCATTCGCGCCACCGGCACTCCGGCGATTCAGGTCAATACCGGGAAAGGCTGCCATCTCGACGCCCAGATGATCGCCGACGCCGCCCCGCGCCTGCCGCTGGCTGACCGCGGCATTCTGTTTATCGAAAACGTCGGCAACCTGGTCTGCCCGGCCAGCTTTGATCTCGGCGAGCGCCATAAGGTGGCGGTGCTGTCGGTCACCGAAGGCGAAGACAAACCGCTGAAGTATCCGCATATGTTCGCCGCCGCCAGCCTGATGCTGCTCAACAAAGTCGACCTGCTGCCGTATCTCAATTTCGACGTTGAGCGGTGCCTGGCCTGCGCCCGCGAGGTCAATCCGCATATTGAAATTATTCTTGTCTCCGCCACCAGCGGCGAAGGCATGGAGCAGTGGCTCACCTGGCTGGAGACGCAGCGATGTGCATAGGCATTCCGGGACAAATTTGCGCCATCGACGGCGTGCTGGCGAAGGTGGAAGTTTGCGGTATTCAGCGCGACGTCGACCTGACGCTGGTCGGCGCCGTTGATGAGCAGGGCCAGCCGCGGCTCGGCCAGTGGGTGCTGGTGCACGTCGGCTTCGCCATGAGCGTCATTAATGAAGCCGAAGCCCGCGACACCCTCGAGGCGCTGCAAAATATGTTTGACGTGGAGCCGGACGTCGGCGCGCTGCTGTACGGCGAGGAGCGATAATGCGTTACGTAGATGAATACCGCGCCCCCGAACAGGTGATGCAGCTGGTGGCCCATCTTCAGCAGCGTGCTCGTCTGCTGCCGCACACCGCCGCGCGACCGCTGCGCATCATGGAGGTCTGCGGCGGCCATACCCATGCCATTTTTAAATTCGGGCTCGACCAACTGTTGCCGGAGAACATCGAATTTATTCATGGTCCCGGCTGCCCGGTGTGCGTCCTGCCGATGGGGCGCATCGACGCCTGCATTGAGATTGCCAGCCGCCCGGGAGTGATCTTCTGCACCTTCGGCGACGCCATGCGCGTGCCGGGTAAAAACGGCTCGCTTCTGCAGGCGAAAGCCCGCGGCGCCGATGTCCGCATCGTTTACTCGCCGATGGACGCTCTGCGGCTGGCGCAGCAAAATCCGCAGCGCGAGGTGGTCTTTTTTGGTCTCGGTTTCGAAACCACCATGCCCGCTACCGCCCTGACCCTGCGTCAGGCGCGAGAGCGCAACGTCGATAACTTCTACTTTTTCTGCCAGCACATCACCCTGCTGCCGACCCTGCGCAGCCTGCTGGACCAGCCGGAGAACGGAATCGACGCCTTTCTCGCCCCGGGCCACGTCAGTATGGTGATCGGCACCGAGGCCTACGGCTTTATCGCCAGCGACTATCACCGTCCTTTAGTGGTCGCCGGTTTCGAACCGCTTGATCTACTGCAAGGCGCGGTGATGCTGGTTGAGCAGACAATAGCGCAGCGCAGCGATGTGGAAAATCAGTACCGTCGCGTGGTGCCGGATGAGGGCAACCCGCTGGCGCAGGCGGCGATGGCCGACGTCTTCCGCCTGGATGGCGACAGCGAATGGCGCGGCCTGGGGGTCATCAGCGACTCCGGCGTGCAGCTTACGCCAGCCTATCAGCGCTTCGATGCCGAGGCGCATTTTCGCCCGGCGCCGCAGCGCGTGTGCGACGACCCGCGCGCCCGCTGCGGCGAGGTGCTGACCGGCCGCTGTAAACCGCACCAGTGCCCGCTCTTCGCCAGCACCTGCAATCCGCAAAGCGCCTTTGGCGCGCTAATGGTCTCCTCTGAAGGGGCCTGCGCCGCCTGGTATCAATATCGCAGTCAGGAAAATGAAGTATGAAAAGCGTCCAGTTAGCCCACGGTAGCGGGGGACAGGCAATGCAGCAGCTGATCGGCGACCTGTTTATGCAGGCCTTCGCCAACCCCTGGCTGGCGGAGCAGGAGGATCAGGCGCGCCTCGATCTGGCGGCGCTCGCCGCCCAGGGGGACCGCCTCGCCTTCTCCACCGACAGCTACGTGATTGACCCGCTGTTCTTTCCCGGCGGCAATATCGGCAAGCTTGCCGTCTGCGGTACCGCCAACGATGTGGCGGTCAGCGGCGCCATCCCGCGCTATCTTTCCTGCGGCTTTATTCTCGAAGAGGGGCTGGAGATGGCCACCCTGGAAGCGGTGGTCGCCAGCATGGCCGACACCGCCCGGGCGGCAGGGATCGCCATCGTCACCGGCGACACTAAAGTGGTGCCGCGCGGCGCGGCGGATAAGCTGTTTATTAACACCGCCGGCATCGGCGCCATCCCGGCGGACATTCGCTGGGGAACGCAGCAGATTAGCGCCGGTGATGTGCTGCTGGTCAGCGGCACGCTGGGGGATCATGGCGCCACCATCCTTAACCTGCGCGAGCAGATGGGGCTGGACGGCGCGCTGTCCAGCGACTGCGCGGTGCTGACGCCGCTTATCCAGACCCTGCGCCCGCTGAGCGGAGTGAAAGCCCTGCGCGACGCCACCCGCGGCGGGGTTAACGCGGTCGCCCATGAGTTCGCCGCCGCCAGCGGCTGCGGCATCGAACTGCAGGAGGCATCGCTGCCGGTCAACGACACGGTGCGCGGCGTCTGCGAGCTGCTTGGTCTGGACGCCCTGAACTTCGCCAATGAAGGCAAGCTGGTGCTCGCCGTCGCCCGCGACGAGGCGGAAAACGTGCTGGCGCATTTGCGGTCTCACGCGTTAGGACGCGATGCGGCGATAATCGGCGAAGTGGTCGTCCACCCGGGCGTACGTTCCGTTGGGCTGTACGGCGTGAAGCGGACGCTCGATCTTCCCCACGCCGAACCGCTGCCGAGAATTTGTTAACGACGGCGTCGGGTCCCGGATAGCGGCTGGCGCCTTTTCCGGGCTACAAAACTGCGCGCACATGTAGCCCGGCTAAGCGCAGCGCGAGCCGGGAAAAAGCCAGCGTAATTATTTTGCCCAAACCAGCGGGCGCCCATGGATGGGTTAAAGCGGCAATAACCGCTTTATTAACATACTATTATTTGTACCATCATTTTCTTATGCGCCGCGTTGTCGGCGCGTTTTGGACGTAAGCAATGTCGTATACACCGATGAGCGATCTCGGCCAGCAGGGGCTGTTCGATATCACCCGGCTTTTATTACAGCAGCCCGATCTGGCCGCGCTAAGCGAAACCCTGACCCGTCTGGTGCAACAGTCCGCGCTGGCCGATGAGGCGGCCATCATCCTGTGGAACGCGGGTAATCACCGCGCGGCCAGGTACGCCTGCGATGAGGCCGGCCATCCGGTAAGCTACGAGGATGAAACCGTCCTGGCCCACGGTCCGGTGCGTCGCTTACTCTCCCGGCCGGATGCCCTGCATTGCGATCATGAAACCTTTGCCGACACCTGGCCGCAGCTTATCCGCAGCGGACTGTATCGTCCGTTCGGATACTACTCGCTGCTGCCGCTGGCGGCGGACGGGCGGATCTTCGGCGGCTGCGAATTCCTCCGCCGTGACAACCGGCCGTGGAGCGAGAAAGAGTTCCAGCGGCTGCATACCTTCGCGCAGATCGTCGCCGTCGTCACCGAACAGATTCAGAACCGGGTCAGCAATAACGTCGATTACGATCTGCTGTGCCACGAGCGCGACAACTTTCGCATCCTGGTGGCGATCACCAACGCGGTGCTCTCGCGACTGGATATCGACGAGCTGGTCAGCGAGGTGGCGAAAGAGATCCATCGCTACTTCCGGATCGACGCCATCAGCGTGGTGCTGCGCAGCGACCGCAAGGGGAAGCTCAACATCTATTCCACGCATTATCTTGACGCCAGCCACCCGGTTCACGACCAGAGCGAGGTGGATGAAGCCGGCACCCTCACCGAGCGCGTGTTCAAAAGCAAAGAGATGCTGCTGCTTAATCTGCACGAGCATGACACTCTCGCGCCGTATGAGAAAATGCTCTTCGAGATGTGGGGCAATAAGATCAAGACCCTGTGCCTGCTGCCGCTGATGTCCGGCAATACCCTGCTCGGGGTGCTTAAGCTGGCGCAGTGCGACGAACAGGTTTTCACCACCACCAATCTCAAGCTGCTGCGGCAGATCGCCGAGCGGGTGTCGATCGCTATCGATAACGCCCTCGCCTACCGCGAAATTCAGCGCCTGAAAGAGCGGCTGGTGGATGAGAACCTCGCCCTCACCGAGCAGCTTAATAATGTCGAGAGCGAATTCGGGGAGATTATCGGCCGCAGCGAGGCGATGAACAATGTGCTCAAGCAGGTCGAGATGGTGGCGCACAGCGACAGCACCGTGCTGATCCTCGGCGAAACCGGCACCGGCAAAGAGCTTATCGCCCGCGCTATCCACAACCTCAGCGGACGCAACGGTCGGCGGATGGTGAAGATGAACTGCGCGGCGATGCCCGCCGGGCTGCTGGAGAGCGATCTGTTCGGCCACGAACGCGGCGCGTTCACCGGGGCCAGCGCCCAGCGTATCGGCCGCTTCGAACTGGCGGACAAAAGCTCCCTGTTCCTCGATGAAGTGGGCGATATGCCGCTGGAACTGCAGCCCAAACTGCTGCGCGTCCTCCAGGAGCAGGAGTTCGAACGTCTGGGGAGCAACAAGCTGATTCAGACCGACGTTCGATTGATCGCCGCCACCAACCGCGATCTCAAGCAGATGGTTATCGACAGGGAATTCCGCAGCGATCTCTACTACCGGCTCAACGTGTTCCCGATCCACCTGCCGCCGCTGCGCGAACGTCCCGACGATATCCCGCTGCTGGTGAAGGCGTTTACCTTTAAAATCGCCCGCCGCATGGGGCGCAATATCGACAGCATTCCGGCGGAAACCCTGCGCACTCTGACGCGTATGGAGTGGCCGGGCAACGTGCGCGAGCTGGAAAACGTTATCGAACGGGCGGTATTGCTCACCCGCGGCAACGTACTGCAGCTCTCCCTGCCGGAGCGGGATATCGTGGAAGCCCCGCGGACGCCGGCGGTCCTGCCTGAGGAAGGTGAGGATGAATATCAGCTGATCGTCCGGGTGCTGAAGGAGAGCAACGGCGTGGTGGCCGGGCCGAAAGGCGCCGCCCAGCGGCTGGGGCTCAAGCGCACCACGCTCCTGTCACGCATGAAGCGGCTGGGTATTAATAAAGACGAACTGGTGTAACCTCGCGCGCTCCCCCTTTCCGCGCCGGAGAGAGGGAGCGCTGGCGCAGCGCGCTATTTATCGCTGGTAAAACCGTTGCTGGACGCCAGTTCGGCAAACCACAGCGCATTGCGTTTTATCTGTCGCTCGCCGGTCTCCAGATCCAGTCGCCAGAAGCCGTAGCGCCGTTTGAAGGCATTGATCCACGACCAGTTGTCGATAAACGTCCACTGGTGCACGCCAAAGCAGTTCGCGCCGTCGGCTATCGCCCGATGCAGCTGCACCAGATGCTCCTCCATCAGCTGGATGCGGAAAGTATCGTCTATCACCCCGTCCGCCCCGGGCTCGCCCTCTGATTGTCGATCCATCGCGATGCCGATTTCCGCGAGATACCACTTAATATTGCCGTAGTTATCGCGAATATTGGCGGCAATGTCATAGATCGCCTGCGGCAGGATCTCGTTGTTATCACGATAAGGGTTAAAGCGGCCCTGCGGGTTCACCGCGTTTTCGAAATAGTATTCCGGGGTGAAATAATCGAGGTCATATTCGCTCTCACGCGCTTTTACCCGCCGCGGCACGTAATAGTTTACCCCAAGAAAATCGATATCCGCGCTGAGGATCAACGCCGCGTCGTCTTTGCTGGTCGTCGGCAGGCAGTCGTGGGCGGCAAGGATCTCGCACAGCGCTTTGGGGAATTCATGTTTTACCAGCGGGTCAAGGAAGCTGCGGTTAAAAAACAGGTCGGCATACCCGGCGGCTTTTTTATCCGCGTCGCTGTCGGTGAGGGTATAGCTCGGGGTCAGGTTGAGCACCACGCCGATCTCGCCCGCCAGCGCCAGTTCACGATAAGCCGTTACCGCTTTGGCGTGCGCCAGCATAATGTTAAACGCCACCTGCGCCGCCAGCCGACCATCTTTCTTACATGGATAGTGGAAGTCGTACAGGTAGCCTCCCTCAACCGGCACAATCGGCTCGTTGAAGGTTATCCAGTATTTAACCTTATGGCCAAACAGGCTAAAGGCGGTGCGGGCAAAGCGGGCAAACAGCTCGGCTACGTGCGCCGATTCAAAGCCGCCGTACTGTTTCTGCAGTGCTTCCGGCATATCAAAGTGGTAGAGATTGATCATCGGCTCAATGCCGTTAGCGATCATCTCATCCAGATAGGCGTGATAAAAACGCACCGCGTCCGGGTCCGGCGCGCCGGTTTCCAAATCAGCGATCAGTCGTGACCACTGTATCGAGGTACGAAATGAGTTGAAGCCGGTCTGTTTCATCAGCGCCACGTCCTGCGGATACTGATGATAAGTATCACACACGGTTTGCGGCCCTACCTGCTGATAAAATCGCTCCGGCTGTTCGGCAAACCAACTGTCCCAGATGGAACGATGGCGCTTATTGGTGACTCCTTCCGTTTGCGGGCCGGACGCCGCCGCCCCCCACAGGAACCCTTGCGGAAACTGATACTGCTGCATAACCTCTCCTTCGAAAAAAGGCTGCGCCCGTCTGGCGCAGCCTGAACGTACTACTCAGCGACCACTTCGATCGATTTAATGAACATATAGCCCCAGTCGCCGGCGAAGCGGCCGAAGTCAATCTGATTGCTCCCGACTTTAAGCGTCACCGGTATCCGCAGCTGCTGGCCCTGCTCATCCGTCTGCGGGAAGGCCACGGTCTGCGGAGCGCCCCCGTTGACGACAAATGAATTCTGCTTACCGCCCCATTTGCCGTTGAAGGTTACATTGAGCAGGAACTGACCGCTCCACGGCGCCTGCACCTGCCAGCTGACCTTATCCCCCTCGTTGGCAAATGGGCCGAGGAAGCCGTCCTCACCAACTGTCAGCGCGTCTTTATCACTCTTCATCACCGTCAGCCGCCCCTCAGCCACGCCATAAACTTCGCCGTGATAACGACAAAAATCCGCTGGCGCTTTCCCCGTCGCCTCGCCTACCGTCACGGTCACGGTTTTGCTGCTTTTCAGCAGCCCATCGTCCGCCGTGAACGTCAGCGCATAGGTGCCTGGCGCCGTAAACCAGGCCCGGGTTTGAGCCCAATCGGCATGGCAGAAATGCACCTGGCCATCGCCGGCGTGCTGCCAGCCCACCTTAACCTCTCGCGACGGCAGGCCATCGTCCTGCCAGCTGGCCGTAAGCTCGACGCCCTGGTCCTGCGTGGTGGTTAGGGCCGGTTCCAGCGTGACAACCGGCGGCTGATTCTCCTCGCTATGCTGCACGCTAATCACATTGGAAGGGGCCGAACGACCGCTCTCGTTTTTCGCCGTCACCCGGTAGTAATACGTGTGCCCGAGCTGAAGCTGACGATAATCGTCGCGGAACAGAACCATGGTTTCCGGATTCCATTCGTTAACGCCATCGGAGATATCCCGGCCCACCACCGTCCACGGCCCGGTCGGTGAGGCGGCGCGTTCGACATCGTAGCTGCGTCCTACCGCAGCGCCCATCCAGTTGATCGCGAAGGGCGAGGTGGTTTCGCGCAGCAAAGGCGCGTCCGGCTTCGGCAGCGGCGCCATCGTCTGCTGCCCGGCCATCTGCGCCGCGGCGGTGCGCACCAGATCGACCACCGCCTGCTCCTGGTTCGCTTCGCCTTCTTTGGCAAACCCCGGCAGGTGGTAGCTATAGTGCCCGGTCGACTCCTTATGCCAGTAGAAGCCGCCGTCGTGACGATGGCCGCGGAAGCCCCAGATAAGCCCGCCGGCGGCTTGCGCCCCGTTGACGTCGCTGTGAACAATCGACTGCATAATGGCGTTCAGTTGATCCGCCGGCAGCAGGCCAAATTCGCCGACGAGATAGACTTTTTGTCCGCCGACGGCGCGCAGATCCTGCGTCACCTGCCCGGGATGGTTATTATCGGCATTGGTGTAATAGTGATTGCTGACGATATCCACATTGGGGTCGGTCAGCGCAAAGGAATTGATTTTCTTATAGGTGCCATCCACCACCAGCTGATGAGGGGCCCATTTTTTAATCCACGCCGCGGTCTGATGCAGGAAATCGGCGTTGGTATCCTCCAGCTCGTTACCGGTTTCCCAGGCCATGATCGCCTTTTCATCATAATAGGCGCGGCCGGTGACGGTATTTGTCCGGGTGATAACCTGGCGGATCACATCCAGATAGGCTTTGAAGGTCTTGCTATCGGTCCGATAAAAGTCTTCCGCTTTTTCATGATAGAACGCCGCCAGCTGCTCGCGCCCGCCCCACCACCACCAGTGGTCGATAAACGGCAGGATCAGACGCAATCCCTGTTTATCCGCTTCGGCAATCATGTTGTCATACACCCGCATGGCTTTCTCATTCAGCCGCGGCATGCCGTCCGCCGTTTCCGGCGCCAGAATATGGGTCTCGCGCCCGCAGGCCTTATCAAATTCCTGCTGCACCGACAGCACGTAGACGCGCTGGGCTTTCGCCCCGGTTTGCACCATCGCCTGGATCCAGTTTTGTTGCTCCTGGGCCGTTGGCCATTTAAAGTATTGTCCCCAGCCGCGCGGGTCTGCCCTGCAGGGGCCGCGGGCGTCGTCTTCAATGCGGTGCAGCTCCGGCGCGTGGATCCCGGCGAAACGAAACACCTTGTCGCCGTCCTTGAGGGTGGCGCCGTCGCGAGTGATAAAGTGCGTAAAGTGCGAGCGCTCGGCGGCCAGCGCCCCGCCGGCCCCCAGCGCGGACAGCAGCCCCATCAGCAGCAGGTTTTTCATCGGCTTCATCGTTCTCTCTCCTTAGAACCAGACCTCGGCCTGTACGCCGAAGTTAACGGTATCGGTAGAGCCACTGCGGGAATACCCGCCGGCGGTGATGGTATTGGTATCCCAGTTGTAGTTACCGTCTAATGCATCGGAGACACCTTTATCCCACTTCGCGTAGGTGACGAAGAAGCGCAGCTGCGGACGCGCCCAGAAACCGGAGTCAAAGGTCAGCGTTGGCGCAACGGTGACTTTGGTCAGGCCGCCTTTGCCTTTGCCGTTTACTCCTTTGTAGTTTTTGTCATCCAGGTATTCGTAGCCCAGCTCGTACTGCATGGCAAAGTTGCGGGTGATCTGATGATAAGGGCGGATACCAGCGACCCACATCGAGCGTCCCCAGCCATTTTCATCTTCTGTCCACCAGCGGTAGTTTTTATCTTTCTGCCAGAAAGCGAAGGTCGAGATCTCCAGGTCGCCCATCGAGGCCACGCTATCCAGCACCACTCGCCAGGACTGGGTGTTTTCCAGGTTGGCCCAGCCCCAGCCGTTTTTACCCAGCGAGTCACCCGCCGCCAGCCCTTTCCCGTACTGCAATGCGAGGCGGGAGTATCCTCCGGTCAGACCATAGAAGCCGTCAAAGTTATAAATACCGGTCACGCCATAGCCCTTCTCGGCGGAAGTCGGATGGTTTTCGTTACGGTTCATGTGGTGGCCGATCAGCTCCAGATCGAAGCCTGTCCCCGCGATCTTTTTCAGCCACAGGTTGAGGGAATAGTCATCCGGGTAGCCCTGATCTCCCTTATCCACCGGGTAGGCTTTGGTTTCATCGGTGGGTGAAAAGGCGTACACCCCGGCGTCGAAGCGGGCGAAGCCGAGATCCATGTTGTCGAAGCCGCCGCCGGTGCCGTTGTACTGAATGTACTCCCAGTCGAACTGATGGCTGGAGGTGTTGGAGCTGCTATAGCGCTTACCGGCCCAGAAGGTCATCTCCGGCGCAAAATCCAGATTGCTCAACTCGGCGAACCCTTCACGAAACTGTACGTCATGGCCATCGTCATCCTGACAGTTCCAGTCGGAGGTGCATTTCGACTGGTGAGTGAGGTTGGCCTGCACTTTCGCCACCACGCCGCTGTCCGCCGTCAGCGTCACGGTGGGGATCAGTTCGATCTTGGTGTCTTCTTCGTTGCCCAGTCGCCACTTACCGTCTGGCATCAGGCCGACGGAGTCCGCGCGGTTGCCATCGGAGTTCGCCAGGATCCCGGAGCGGATATAGCCATGCAGCGCAAAATCATACTTCGGATCGGCGCAGGCCGGGCTGCTGGCCCCTGCCAGCGAGAGGAGAGCCAGAGGTATTGAGTGTTTCAGCTTTATCATTATTTTTTCCCACGTTATGTTTGTTAACACGAACCGATAACGGAGGGGAAATTTACGGATCAAAAACGGAAATGTACATCCACTTACGGAAAGCGCTTTCCATAATTGCCTATCTGGTTCACAAAATTAGCTCTGCGGCGAATATATTCGTGAGACTGATCACATAAAATGACAAGAATGACGCCGGGAGCCGGCAGTGGAGCGGAAGGAGGAGGAGATGAGCAGGTGCCGCCGGGGGATAAGCCGCCGACGGCGAGAGGATCAGCGTTCGGTTTCCGCGAGCTGACGTTCGTACACTTTGAAGAAGGGGCGATAGAGCATCCAGGCGTTAAACATCGCGAACAGGCTCATGCACAAATTTTTCCAGCTACCGTTCGCCGACCATGCCGCCCCCAGCGGGGAAGGCATCGACCATGGCAGCATCGCCACCGCGCGATCGAGAATACCCAGCTGAGTTAAATACCATGCGATACAGGCGTTTATCAGGGGAACAAAGAGAAACGGCAGTAAAAAAACCGGGTTCATGATCACCGGAAAACCAAACAGTATTGGCTCGTTGATATTAAACAGCGACGGCAGCAGGCCAATCTTGGCCACGCTTTTCAGCTGCCGCGAGCGGCTGCGCATCGCCATCAGCACCAGCGGCAAAGTGGAGCCAATACCGCCGATCAGCAGGTAAAAATCCCAGAACCCCTGCAGATAAATATGCGGCAGCGTTGGCGAACCCGCCGCCAGCGCCTGCTGATTTTCAAACAGATAGGTCATCCAGAAGGGGTTCATGATCCCGGTGATGATCAGCGCGCCGTGGATACCGATAAACCAGAGTAAGTTACAGATAAATAAAGAAATAAGTACCGCCATCAGCGTGTCGGACGCCAGCACCAGCGGCCGCACCGCTTCGCTGATCAACTCCGGTACGATGCGTCCGGTGGTCTGCAGCAGTATGGCATTCATCACGCTTATCGACAGCATCACCACCAGCAGCGGGATCAGCAGTTGAAAGCCATTGCGGGTCATCAGCGGCACTTCATCAGGCAAGCGAATGCACCAGCCTTTTTTGTAGAAAAAGCGAATTATCTCAATGGAATAGGTGCTGGATATCAGGGCGGTAAATATCCCCATACCGCCGAGATAAACATTGCTCACCGCAGTCTCGCGAAAGCCGATAAACAGCAGAAAAGCCAGACACCCGGTTAAACCGCAGAGCCGTTCCGGCAGACGGTACTGCTTGGCGAGACTGGCGCTGGCGCCGAAGGCGACAATCAGCGCCACCAGGCCAATAGTTAGCTGAAAGGTCGGCAGCAGGATAGGCCGCAGCAGCAAATAGACCTGGCCGAAACGCGAGGCGCCGTCGATGGAAACGGGCGGAAACAAAATGGGAACTAACAGGCTGCCAACGATCACAAAGGGCATAGCCAGCGCAAAGCTATCGCGCATCGCCGTAATGTGGTTGTTGCGCGTCAGAACATTCGCCAGCGGCGCCAGCCGCTGCTCGATGATGTCCACGGCCACATTCATTAACTGAATGTTCATACTCCTACCTTTGCGAATGGTTGTCTCGCCGGGATGATCGCCCACAATACCGGAAAGTGAAAGCCTGCCATAGGTGATCATGGTCACAATTAATAAATCCACAAACGGAAAGCGCTTTCCGTAATGCATCCATTTTGACTATAGTCCGCTCATCCAACCTCATCAGGAGCGGTAATTATGAAAAAAATTATGTTGTGTTGTTCGGCAGGCATGTCCACCAGCCTGCTGATGAAAAAAATGATTGCGGAAGCCGAACAGCGGGGCCTGCCGGTAGAGATCAACGCCTATGGCGTAGCGGAGTTTGCCGAACAGGTTGGCCATTATCAGGTGGTGCTGCTGGGGCCGCAGGTGAAATACATGCAGCAGGACCTGCAAAAACAGGCGGATAAATACGGTATCCGCGTCGAACCCATCAATATGATGGACTACGGCATGCAAAAAGGCGCCGCGGTCCTTGATTTCGCCCTTTCCCTTATCGAAAACAAGAACTAAGGAAAGATCATGAGCTCTCTGTACGCTAAACTGATCGACGTGATCGAACGGCAGATCACGCCTATGGCCGGCGCGATCGGCCAGCAAAAATATGTCACCTCGATCCGCGATGGCTTTATCACTGCCCTGCCCTTTATGATCGTCGGCTCGTTCCTGTTGGTGTTTATCTTCCCGCCGTTTTCTCCGGATACGACGTGGGGGTTTGCCCGCGCCTGGCTGCAATTTTCGCTCGATCATCGCGATGCGCTGATGCTGCCGTTCAACTTCAGCATGGGGGTGATGACCCTGTTTATCGCCGTCGGGATCGCCGCCAGCCTCGCCAAACACCATCATCTGGACTCGCTGACCGCCGGGATGCTGTCGCTGATGTCGTTTCTGCTGGTAGCCGCGCCGCTGAAAGATGGCCAGATCTCTACTGCCTACTTCTCCGGTCAGGGGATCTTTACCGCCATTCTGGTGGCCATCTATTCCACCGAGCTGTACGCCTTCCTCAAACGGCATAACATCACCATTCGCCTGCCGCCGGAAGTGCCTGCCGGGGTGGCGCGCTCGTTTGAAATCCTGATCCCGGTGCTGGCGATCATTCTGACGCTGCATCCGCTGAACCTGTTTATCGAAGCCCAGCTGGGGATGATCATTCCGGAAGCGATCATGTCGCTGGTGAAGCCGCTGGTCGCGGCTTCCGATACGCTGCCGGCGATCCTGCTGTCGGTGCTGGTCTGTCAGGTGCTGTGGTTCGCCGGGATCCACGGCGCGCTGATCGTCACCGGGATCATGAACCCGTTCTGGATGGCCAACCTGTCGGTCAATCAGGCGGCCATGGCCGCTGGCACCGCTATCCCGCACATCTATGTCCAGGGCTTCTGGGATCACTATCTGCTGATCGGCGGCGTCGGCTCCACCCTGCCGCTGGCGCTGATGCTGCTGCGCAGCAAGGCCGTACATCTGCGGACGATCGGCCGGATGGGGGTCGTGCCGGGCGTATTTAACATCAACGAACCGATTCTGTTCGGCGCGCCGATCATCATGAACCCGCTGTTTTTCCTGCCGTTCGTGCTGGTGCCGATGGTCAACGCGACCCTGGCGTACTTCGCGCTGAAGCTGGACCTGGTCAGCCGCGTAGTGTCGATGACGCCGTGGACAACGCCGGCGCCTATCGGCGCCTCGTGGGCGGCGAACTGGAGCTTTAGCCCGGTGATCCTGTGCCTCATTTGTATGGCCACCGCCATGGTTATGTACCTGCCATTTCTCAAAGCTTACGAAAAACAGCTGCTGGCCCAGGAGCGTGAAAACGCCGTCGGCCAGGCTGACAACGCGGCGCAAACCGCTTAACGCTAACGATTCAGAGGATAATCATGGAATTAGAAGAACAGGTGATGGGGATCATCATCAATGCCGGCCAGTCACGTAGCCTGTGCTACGAAGCGCTGCACGCCGCTAAAGCGGGTGATTTCGCCACCGCCGACGCCAAAATGCAGGAAGCGGCGCACTATTCCCGCGAAGCTCACCTTGTACAGACCCAGCTTATCGAAGCTGACGAAGGCGAGGGAAAAACCAAAATGACGCTGGTAATGGTCCATGCTCAGGATCACCTGATGACATCCATTCTGGCGAAAGAGCTGATTGCCGAACTGATTGCGATTTACCGCGCGCAGCCGCTTCACGCCTAGCGCCTTGCCCGGCCAGACGCGCTGGCCGGGCCTGATTCCCCGAGGTCACTATGTTACATCTTGGAATAGATATTGGCGGCACCAAAATGGAAGCCGTACTGCTGGACCCGGCGGGCGAATGCGTCCAGCGCCTGCGCCGGCCGACCCACAAAGAGAGCTATGACGCCTTTATGCGTCAGCTGCTGACCCTGATTGCCGATATTCGCGCGGTCAGCCCGCAGCCGTTCACCCTGGGGATCGGCCTGCCCGGGGCTATCGATCCGCAAAGCGGACGCATTAAAAACTGCAACTGCCTGGTGCTCAACGGTCACGATCTGCGCCGGGATATCATGCAGCAGCTTGGCCAGCCGGTGTGGATGGCAAACGATGCCGACTGCTTCACCCTTTCGGAGGCGGTGGATGGCGCCGGCGCCGGAGCTACCACCGTCTTCGGGGTGATTATCGGTACCGGCTGCGGCGGCGGGATCGCCGTTCATCAACAGCTGCTCAGCGGCCCCAACGCTATCGCCGGGGAGTGGGGGCATAATCCGCTGCCGGGCTATACTCCTGAGCGCGATGGCCCGCCGCAGCCCTGCTACTGCGGCAAAACGAACTGCATCGAAAGCTTTCTCTCCGGCACCGGCTTCGCCCGCCGCTATGGGGAACAAGCCCGTGCGGAAGCCATTGTCGCCGCGGCGCAAAACGGCGATCCGCGCGCGCTGGCCCACTGGCGACACTTTATCGATGCCTTTGCCCGCAGCCTGGCGTCGGTGATCAATATTCTCGACCCGCAGGTGATTGTGCTGGGCGGCGGTCTGTCCAACGTCAGCCAGATCTATCGCGATCTGCCTGCCGCCATCGTGCCGTGGATCTTCTCCGACACCTGCCGCACGCAGATCAAACCGGCCCGTTTCGGCGACGCCAGCGGCGTGCGCGGCGCGGCCTGGCTGCCCCGGCTTCCCGGCGCCGCGCAAGGGCAGCGGTAGACACTTTTTTCAGCAGGTATGTTAAGCTAGGCGAAAATGTTCAGACAGAAAAAGCCATGCCAACGATTGATGATGTTTCAAGATTAGCGAATGTCTCAAGAGCGACGGTATCCCGCGTGCTGACCGGCACCCGGGGCGTGCGCGAAGAGAGCCGGGAAGCTGTGCTGCGGGCCGTTGAAGAACTCAACTATCGCCCGAGCTTTGCCGCGCAAAACCTCGCCAGTCAGACATCCAGCCACGTTGGTCTGGTGATTTCCGCGCAGGACGAAAGCCACGGCGCACGTCTGCTGCCGCTGCTCTCTCAGGCGCTGAAAGGGCTGAATAAAAGCCTGCTGGTCCAGTACGTCAGCGACCCGGTAGAGCAGGCGGCGGTAATCGACGATCTGCAGCGCCAGTGCGTGGCGGTGGTGGTGCTGGGCGCCGTTGCCGCCGACGCGCCGCGCAACGTTATCGCCTTTGACCGCTTCGGCGTCGCCGGGAGCAACAGCCAGGGCTATGACTTCGCCTTTGCCACCGAAAGCGCCTGCCGCTATGTGATTGGCAAGGGACACCGCAACATCGCCCTGCTGGTGGACAGCGATAGCGACGATGCCAGCCGTCAGATGCTGGAAGGCTACCGCAACGTCCTGCAGAACTACTCCATTCCTTTTAACCGTCAGCTGGTGCTGACGGCCAACGATGACGTCGAGCAGGCGCTGCTGACCTTAATTAACAGCTTCAGTAAATACTCAGTCATTATCGTTAAACGCGACCGCTACGCGGCTGAGGCGATGCGTCTGCTGCGCGAATTCACCATCGCCGTCCCGCAGGAGGTCTCCCTGCTGAGCCTTGAGGATTCCCCGCTCGCCTCGCTGCTCTACCCGCCGCTGACCTGCATCTCCTGGCCACTGGAGGCGCTGTTGGATAACTGTATTCAGCGTATTCGCAGCCTGATTGACGACCGGCCAACCTTCGCCACCGAGGGCCGCTCGCTGGCTGGCCGCCTGATCCCGCGCCAGTCGGTCGCCGATATCTCTTGATCTTCGCCCGGTTGGCGCCGGGCCAGACTTACCTCCCCTTTTCGCGCTTTCGTTTCCCGGCTCATTATTACCCACGCATGCAAATAAGAATTATTTTCATTTATAAATAGCTTGTGCTATATAACATAGCAATGGCTATAAACGCTGGGAAATTAACCACACCATTGCGAGGGATCCTATGCTACACCTGACACCGCTGAAATCATTGCTGCTGGCCAGCGCGCTGGCTCTGCTGGCCGCGACGCCGGCCTCGGCGCAGGAGAAATTCAGGGTTATCACCACCTTCACGGTTATCGCCGATATGGCGCAGAACGTGGCCGGCGACGCCGCCGACGTGAGCTGCATTACTAAACCGGGCGCGGAGATCCATGATTACCAGCCCACGCCCGGCGATATCAAACGCGCGCAGGGGGCGCAGCTGATCCTCAGCAATGGGCTTAATCTCGAACGGTGGTTTGCCCGTTTTTATCAGCACTTACAGGGCGTTCCGGAGGTGGTGGTCAGCGAGGGGATCCAGCCGATGGGCATCAGCGCGGGCCCCTATAGCGGGAAGCCCAATCCCCATGCCTGGATGTCGGCAGATAACGCCCTGATCTATGTCGATAACATTCGCGATGCGCTGGTGAAGTACGATCCGCCTCACGCCGACACCTATCGCCGTAACGCCGAGGCCTACAAAGAGAAGATCCGTCAGACGATGGCGCCGCTGCAGGCCAGACTGGCGCAGCTGCCGGCGGATAAGCGCTGGCTGGTCACCAGCGAGGGAGCCTTCTCCTATCTGGCCCGCGACTATGGCCTGCGCGAACTGTATCTGTGGCCGATCAATGCCGACCAGCAGGGCACCCCGCAACAGGTGCGCAAGGTTATCGACACCATGAAGAAAGAACGCATCCCGACCATCTTCAGCGAAAGCACCATCTCCGATAAACCGGCGCGTCAGGTGGCGCGGGAAGCCGGGGCCCACTACGGCGGCGTGCTGTATGTCGATTCGCTGAGCGCCGCCGACGGCCCGGTGCCGACCTGGCTCGACCTGCTGCGCGTCACCACCGAAACCATCGTCAACGGTATCCAGGACGGGATGAGGAAGCAGCCATGAATGCAGCGCAAGCGGGACTGTATGTCGACCAGCTCACCGTCACCTGGCGCAACGGCCACACTGCCCTGCGCGACGCCTCGTTCAGCGTGCCGCGCGGCTCCATTGCCGCGCTGGTGGGGGTTAACGGCTCGGGTAAATCCACGCTGTTTAAAGCGCTGATGGGCTTTGTGCGCGTTGGTCACGGCGAGATCGCCATACTCGGCCAGCCGGTCAACCGCGCGCTGCGCCAGAACCTGGTCGCCTATGTCCCGCAGTCGGAAGAGGTGGACTGGTCCTTCCCGGTGCTGGTGGAGGATGTGGTGATGATGGGCCGCTACGGCCATATGGGCTGGCTGCGGCGGGCAAAGCCGCGCGATCGCGAAATTGTCGATGCCGCGCTGGCCCGCGTGGGCATGAGCGAGTACCGCCATCGGCAGATTGGCGAGCTCTCCGGCGGGCAGAAAAAGCGCGTCTTTCTTGCCCGCGCCATCGCTCAGCAGGGTCAGGTGATCCTGCTGGATGAGCCTTTCACCGGCGTCGATGTGCAGACCGAAGCGCGGATCATCAGCCTGCTGCGCGAGCTCCGCGATGAGGGCTGTACCATGCTGGTCTCCACCCATAACCTCGGGTCAGTGAGTGAATTTTGTGATTATACGGTGATGGTGAAAGGCACCGTGCTGGCCAGCGGCCCGACAGAAACCACCTTCACTGCCGAGAATCTGGAGCGGGCTTTCAGCGGCGTGCTGCGCCACGTCGCGCTGACCGGCGCGGAAGCGCAGGTTATCACCGATGACGAGCGGCCGTTTATCAGCCGGCGCGCGGCGGGAGGCCCACGATGAGCTGGCTGCTGGAGCCGTTTGGCTATCACTATATGCTCAATGCGATGTGGGTGTCGGCGCTGGTGGGCGGCGTCTGCGCGTTTCTCTCCTGCTACCTGATGCTCAAAGGCTGGTCGCTGATTGGCGACGCCCTCTCCCACTCGATTGTGCCCGGCGTCGCCGGGGCCTATATGCTCGGCCTGCCTTTCGCGCTCGGCGCGTTTCTCTCCGGCGGTCTGGCGGCGGGCAGCATGCTGTTTTTGCAGCAGCGCTCGCGGCTAAAAGAGGATGCTATTATCGGGCTGATCTTCTCCTCCTTCTTCGGGATCGGGCTGTTTATGGTGTCGCTGAATCCGACGTCGGTGAATATTCAGACCATCATCCTCGGCAATATTCTGGCCATCGCCCCGGAGGATATTATCCAGCTGGCGGCGATCGGCTTTATCTCAATGGCGATTCTGCTGCTGAAATGGAAAGACCTGATGGTGACCTTCTTTGATGAACACCACGCCCGCTCGATTGGCCTGAACACCCGCGGCCTGAAGCTGCTGTTCTTTACCCTGCTGGCCGCCTGCACCGTGGCGGCGCTGCAGACCGTCGGCGCCTTTCTGGTCATCTGCCTGGTGGTCACTCCCGGGGCCACCGCGTGGCTGTTAACCGATCGCTTCCCGCGCCTGCTGGCTATCGCCGTGGCTATCGGCAGCCTGACCAGTTTCTTCGGCGCCTGGCTCAGCTACTATCTCGACGGCGCCACCGGCGGCATTATCGTGGTCGCGCAAACGCTGCTGTTCCTCATCACCTTTATCTTCGCGCCGAAGCACGGCCTGCTGGCCAGCCGCCGCCGCGCCAGGGAGGCCGCATGCTGAACCTGTTCCTGGCCCCGTTCCAGTTTCCTTTTATGGTCAATGCGATAGCGATATCGATCGTCGTCGCCATTCCCTGCGCGCTGCTGTCGGTGTTTCTGGTGCTCAAAGGCTGGGCGCTGATGGGCGACGCCATGAGCCACGCGGTCTTTCCGGGCGTGGTGCTGGCCTACATTATCGGCATCCCCTTCGCCATCGGCGCGTTTATCGCCGGTCTGCTGTGCGCCGTGACGACCGGTTTTCTCGACGATAACAGCCGACTCAAGCGCGATACCATCATGGGGATTGTCTTCTCCGGCATGTTTGGCGCCGGACTGGTGCTGTACGTAGCGATCCAGTCCGATGTTCATCTCGACCATATCCTGTTCGGCGATATGCTGGGGATCTCCCTCAGCGATATTGGGCAAACGACGGCGATCGCACTGGTGATTGCGTTGATTATCGGTCTCAAATGGCGGGATTTTTTGCTGCACGCCTTCGATCCAACGCAGGCTAAAGCCAGCGGCCTGCGCGGCGGACTGCTGCACTACGGCCTGCTGTGCATGATCGCCCTGACCATCGTCGCGACGCTGCAGTCGGTGGGGATTATTCTGTCGATTTCGCTGCTGATTGCCCCCGGGGCGATCGCGCTTCTGCTGGTGAGACGCTTTATCCACGCCCTGCTGCTGGCGGTAGCGGTGGCCATCGGCTGCTCGGCGGGAGGGGTGTGGCTGGCGTTTTATCTCGACAGCGCGCCAGCGCCGACTATCGTGGTGCTGTTTACCGCGCTGTTTGTGGTCGCCTTTGTCGCAAGCACGATCCGCGATAGTCAGAAACAGAAAACTTCAGCAATTATCCCCGGTGGCGGCTAACGCCTTGCCGGGGCTACAAGAGCACGACTTGTCGCCCGGCTGCGCAGCGCTGACCAGGGAAAGCCGCTACTTTTTCGGTCGATATTTTTCCGGCAGCGGCGGCACCGGGCGCCTGTCGTCCAGCAGATGGCGAACAGTGAGGATCGGGTGGCGCCAGAGCATCCGCGGCCCGGCCCAGCGCATAATCTGCTTCATCTCCTCGCGCTTCGCCGGCTGGTAGCAATGCACCGGACACTGCTTGCAGGCCGGTTTGTTCTCGCCAAACACGCACTTATCAAGGCGCTTGTCAGCGTAGGCGTTCAGCGCCTGATAGTGCGCATTATCGGCCTGCGCCTCGGGACAGCGCCGCTGGTAGAGGGCAATCATCCGCTGAATCGTCATTTTTTCCCGTTCGATACGCTTCCCCATCTCCCCGCCTTTCGTCTGCTCTTAAGGTGTATTTATCATACACCTTAATATCCATACCCGACCAGACTCACTGCTTTAGATGCTGAATCAACTGCAGGGCTGCCCCGGACAGAACCCCGAAATGGCTGTAGGCATAGAAATCCCGGATAAAAACGCTGCCCTCGAGCTCAAACGGGCGCAGCAGGCCAAGCGCTTCTTCGTGTCGGTAAACCGGGGCCGGCATCGACGTTAACAGATCGCTCTCGCACAGAAAGGCCTTAATGGCCGAGGATGAGGCGCACTCAATAACCGGTTGCGGACAGGGCAACTGCCGGGCGCGAAAGATATCCGCCAGGATGTTCATTGGCGTACTAGACGGCGGCGGCATGATCCACGGATAGTCCAGCATCGCCTCCAGGGTGACGTCCGCCGCCTGATGCAGTGGGTGGTGCTGCCTGGCGACGATGCAGATCCGGTCCTGCCAGTTAATTTTGCCCCGCACCACGATTTTCTCATCATGCGGTAAGGGGCCGCAGAGGGCGATATCGATGTCGTGCATCAGCAACAGCTTATATAGCTCGGAGTCAATGCGGTCGACGATCCGCAGATGGATCTGGGGGTGGCGCTGATGGAAAGCCGCCAGCTTATCGATGAAATGGCTGGTCAGCAGACTGGAAACGCAGCCAATCCGCAGAATGCCTTTCCCGGCGCCGCGGATGAGCTCAATTTCCTCGCGCGCCTTTTGTTCGGTATTCAGCATCGTCAGCGCGTAGGGTAAAAAGGCGCTGCCATATTCGCTCAACGCCATGCCGTGCTTATGTCGTTCGAATAAGGATGCGCTCAGGTCCGCTTCCAGGCTCAATAGCAGTCGGCTCAGTCCCGACTGGGTGATCCCCATTTTCTCTGCGGCCAGGGTCATATTGCCTTCGCGGGCGACGGTAATAAATGCCTGAATCTGCTTAAATTTCATTGGCATGATATTTACTCATTGAATAAACGGTTTTTGCATTTCCCCTGCGCCCTTTTTTAGCGAATAAATATCGCTATCAATACGCTCAAAAATCACCGGAACGCATACTTCAAAAGGATTTATTTATCTCACCACCCACGGCAAAACACATTTCTGATCCGAAGATAATTTATAATGAGAATATATCACCATGACACAGAACAATATTCTATTAATTTCAGGCGCTATATTACCGGTCATCATTACCGTCATCATCGGCTATATTAGCGGTAAACGAAAAGACTTTAACTGGCAGCAGGCAGGAGACATCAATAAAATTGTGATGCTCTACGCATTGCCGCTAAGTATTTTCAGCAATATGGTGATGACGCCGCGACACATCGTCATGACCATGGGCCCGGTCGCCGTGGCTATCATCCTGGCGCTGATTCTCAGCTTCGTCATTCCCTTACTGGTCGCCCGCTATCTGTTTCGACGCGACCTCGCCCTCAGTACGCTGCAGGCGCTGGCCATCGGCTCGCCGGCAGTCCCGTTTATCGGCACCTCAGTGCTGGCCTTTTTATTTGGCACCGTCAGCGCGTCGCTGATCACCGTGTCCAGCATCACGCAAAACGTCTTCCAGCTGCCGCTGGTGATGATACTGATGTCGGTCGCCACCGGCGATAAGAGCCAGCATATTTCCTTTGGCGCACGGGTGGTGAACGCCATTAAACAACCCGTGGTCTGGTCGCCGGTGATCGCCCTGATCATCGTGCTGGCGGATATCCATATTCCGCAGACTATCTCGATGTCGCTGGGTCTGCTGGGCAAAGCCTCTGGCGGGCTGGCGCTGTTTGCCGCCGGGATCGTGCTCTATACGCGCAGCATTGTTATCACCACCGCTACCATTATCACCGTTATCGCCCGCAATATTCTGGTCCCCGGCGCCTGCTATCTCATTTTATTAAAAATGGGCTTCAGCATGGAGCAAATAAAGGAAGTCGTATTGACGATGGCTATCCCGGTAGGCTCCATCGCGATAATTATTGCTATGCAGTATAAAACCGGCGAGCAGGAAATGGCCTCGACGATGGCGCTGAGTATTATTGCCTCCATCATTACGATGGGCGGATTTATTTTCTTAACCTTTTAATTACCGCGATTACACCGCGTGAATACGGAGAGAATATGGCCTCTATCACATTATCGGCTGCTGAACTGTTACTGCATCGGCTACAGGCGCTGGACGTGGCGTATATTTTTATCAACTCGGGCACCGATTATCCTCCAGTCATTGAAGCCTGGGCAAAGGCCCGGGCGACCGGGCAAAAGGTACCGGAGTTAGTGATCTGCCCGCATGAAAACGCCGCCATCGGCATGGCCCATGGCTATTACCTCGGCACCGGCAAGGTGCAGGCGGTGATGGTTCACACCAACGTCGGGCTAGCCAACGCCGCCTGCGGCGTCATCAATCTGGCGAACAGCAATATTCCGGTGCTGATTTTTGGCGGCCGCACGCCGATAAGCGAACATTCCCACTTCGGCTGCCGTAATACGCCGATTGGCTACGGCCAGGAGATGCGCGACCAGGCGGCGCTGATCCGTGAATCCGTGAAGTGGGATTTTGAACTGCGGCTGGCCGATCAGATCGGCGAGCATGTTGACCGGGCCTGGGCGATCGCTAGCTCCCTGCCGAAAGGGCCGGTCTACCTGAGCTTACCGCGTGAGCCACTGTGCGAAACCTTTGCCGTCGATGAGGCCGCGCTGCAGGCTGGCCCTTCGCAGCAGCCGGTCCGCTATGCGCCAGTCCGGGAAGATATCGCCCGTGCAGCCGAGGCAATCGCCTGCGCCAGACACCCGGTCATCTTCGCCCAGCGCGGCGCCCGAACGGCGGAAGGCTTTGCGCGCCTCGATAGTCTGGTGCGCGAATGGGCGATCCCTCTGGTGGAATACTGGGGCACCGAGGTTACCCTAAGCGCCGATAATCCCCTGCTCGCCGGGGCTGATCCCAGAGTCTGGCTCGCTGACGCCGATGTGATTCTGGTGGTCGACTCGCAGGCGCCATGGATGATCGCCGAGGGCGACTGTCGCCAGGACTGCACCGTGATCCAGATGGGCCCCGATCCGCTCTTCTCCCGCTACCCGGTGCGCGGCTATCGCGCGGACATCAACCTGGCGGGCGAGACCGATGAAGTCTTCAGCCTGCTGGAAGAGGCGCTGCGCCCGCTGCAGGCCGCCCGCCAGCAGCATGTGGCGGAGCGGGCGGCATATACGCAGAACCGCATCCAGCAACAGAAAAACCAGCGCGACGCGCTTCTCCATGCCAGCCAGAGCGGGGCCATTACCAAACCCTGGCTCAGCTACTGCCTCGGCCATCTGGCTAATCAACACCGCGGCCGGATCGTTTCTGAACTGACCACGCTGCCGCAGTTTGCCGGACTGACCCATGCCGAGAGCTATTACCAGGAAGCGCTGGCCGGCGGCCTGGGCGAAGCCCTGCCCATCGCGCTGGGGCTGCAGCTTGCGCGCCGGGAAGAGCTGATTATTGCCGCCGTCGGCGACGGGTCGTACCTGTTCGCCAACCCTGCGGTCTGCCACCATATTGCAGAGGTAATGAAGCTTCCTGTCCTCGTCGTGGTCGGAAATAACGGCGGGTGGGGCGCCGTCGCGGGCGGCACCAAAGCGCTCTACCCGGACGGCTACGCGGCCCGCGCGGAAACCATTCCAGCCACCGCCTTTACCACCTCGCCGGATTTCGCCGCGATCGCCGCCTCCAGCCGCGCGGCGGCCCTGTCGGTTTCCCGGGCCGAAGATCTCCCCGGCGTGCTGGAAGAAGCGGTATCCCTCATACGCACCCGCCGACAGAGCGTGCTGGTTGACGTGCAGTTAGCCCGCTAACGGTTTATCCTCCGGGCGCTTGTCGTCCGGAGGGAGTTGTCACCCCTTCTGGTCACCTTTATCCACATGGCCCAGCGGCCTCTCCGGGAAACAGACATCGCGCACCCGGCGTTTCAGCTCGGCCGCATCCGGAAAACCGCCATCCTGCTTGCGCTCCCAGATCTGCTGACCGTCGACATTGATCGTGAAGATCCCGCCGGTCCCCGGCACCAACGTCACCGAGGCGATGTCGGTGCTGAAGGTATGTAACAGCTCCTGCGCCATCCAGCTGGCGCGCAGCATCCAGTTGCACTGGGAACAGTAGGTGATGGTGATGGCCGCTTTTGAGTTCATCGTCGTCTCGCTAAGTCTGAAAGGGCAAATTGTAAACAAAGTGCAGTTTAAATGAAGAACACATGATTATTTTGTTGCAAACGATAATACCTATCATTACCATTCGCAATCAACAAATGGAGTAAGACCCCATCCGCAACGGAAAAGACGGAGCAACCTGCATCTCTGGAAGTAACGCGTGAGCCGATACTAATAACGATCAAGGCGTGGCGACTATGTACAAATCGACTCCGTCAGCAGCATGGTGTAAAAAACGCCTGCTGGTGACCTCTTTGTTTGCAGCAATTTATCAGACTTCTGCCATCGCAGCAGACACTTCCGCCGTTAGCGGCGAGGCGGTGGATGACACCTCGGAACAAATGACCGTCACCGCCCCCGCGCCGGTGCAGAAAGCCGGTAGCGAACACAGCATCAGCGCCCGGGAGCTGGAGAATAAAGGCGCTAACGATTTCGGCTCAATCATGCGCTATGAGCCGCTCATCAGCGCCACCGGGGCCAGCGGCGGCTCCGGCAACGGCAAAAGCGGCTTCGACCGCGGAGGTTACACCGGCTACAACATTCGCGGTATGGAGAGCAACCGCGTCGGTATCGACGTGGACGGTATCGCGCAACCCAACGCCACCGGCCGCGGCTACGTCGGCCGCGCCGGGCTCAACACCTTCGGCATCGGCCGCGATTATATCGACCCGTATATGTACGGCAGCGTGGATATCCAGTCCGGGGCCACCTCGACGGAAACGGCCAACAGCGCTATCGGGGGGAATGTCTCCTTCCGCCCGAAATCAGCGGATGATTACCTGCGCCCGGGCAAGACCAGCGCCTTCGGCTACCGCAGCGGTTACGACTCTGCGGATCGCAGCTGGCACAACGGGGTGACAGTCGCCGGCGGCGATGAGTTCCTGCGCGGGATTTTGGTCTATAGCCGCCGTGACGGCCAGGAAACCGAAAACAACAGCGGCACCGTCGACGCCAACCCGGCGAACTGGCACTCCGATGCTTTTCTGGCCTCCGGGATCTGGCAGCCTAACGATGAGCACAAGCTGACCAGCACCTTCGACTATTACCATAAAACCAACCACACCCACTACGATACCTGGGACTCCAGCGGCAACAGCACCATCGGCACCGCCAACCAGACCAGCCAGACCCGGCGCTGGGGCCTGAGCCTGAAGGATGACTGGACGCCGATGAACGACTACCTCGACAGCGTCTCCACAAAAATCTACTACCAGCATACCGAAGCCCATGACTGGACTTATATGCCGGACAGCGTCACCCGCAAAATGCAGACGGTGAACTCTAACTACGATACCGACACCTGGGGCCTGCAGACCGCGCTGGCGAAAACCCTGGGCCGCCACGATCTGAGCGCCGGTTTCAACGCCAGCACCAGCAAAACCCAGCGGCCGTTCAGCCAGTCGCCGATCCCCAGCGTTTACAGCGAGATCATGCAGCCGGAGGCAGACAGCCGCAGCTACACCCTCGGTGGCTTTGTCCAGGATAAGATCAACTTCGATCTCGACAGCCACAACTTCGCCGTTATTCCCGGCGTGCGCGTGGTGCATCAATCGACTAAGCCGGAAAATCTGTCCGATCTCGCCGCCAACAGCAGCGTGCTGAGCGAATCGTCGGTGGCGAATCTGTACGGCAAAAACAGCGATACCCAGGTTCTGCCGTCGTTGACCTTCCAGTACGACCTCACCCCGCGCCTGATGACCTACCTGCAGTACCAGCGCGGGGCGCAGTTCCCCAACGCCAGCCAGCTGTATGGCTCCTGGAACCTCGGCTCCAGCTACGCCGGCAGCCAGCAGTATGCCCTGATCGGCAATACCGATCTGAAGACGGAAACCAGCGATAATCTCGAGTGGGGGCTGAAAGGGGAAGTTACCGAAGGCATCACCCTGCGCACGGCGCTGTTCTACAACAGCTATAAGAACTTTATCGCCTATACCCGCTATACCCGCGCCAACAATCCGGGCCAGTTCACGAATGTGCCGTCGAACATCTACACCATTTATCAGGCGGAAAACCGCGATAAAGCCTATATCTACGGCGGTGAGATTAGCACTAAATTTAACTTTGGCACCTGGTTTGAGCAGGTGGACGGCCTGAGCGCCACCCTCGCCCTCGGCTATAGCGAAGGGAAATCGAAATCCAGCTACAGCGGCGATAAATACGTCGACCTCGACAGCGTGGCGCCAATGAAAGCCATCGTCGGCGTGGCGTGGGACGATCCGGCGAAACGCTACGGCACCGCCCTGACGGCGACCTTTGTCAAAGGGAAACAGGCGACCGCCACCAACCGCGAAAGCTACAGCAACAGCGGATCCGCCATCACCGATGCCAGCAGCGACTATATGCGCGTGCCGGGCTACGGCATGCTGGACTGGACCGCGTACTGGCAGGTGGCGAAAAACGTGCGCCTCAATGGCGGGGTCTACAACCTCACCGATCGTAAATACTGGGATTACCTGAGCAGCCGCAATATCGAGACCGGCACCAACCAGGACGCCAACGATAAAGCGCTGGCGGTGATGCCGGGCCGCACCTGGCAGCTGGGCGTCAACGTCGACTTCTGATTGCCCGAATAATAACGCACCTGCCCCCGGCCCGCCGGCCGGGGATATTCATCGTCGAGAAGGATATGATTATGCCAAATGCACACCCTGACCTGTGGCAGCGCTACCAGGCCACCAAAGCGGCCAGTACCGCGAAATATGCCCGCGATATCGCCGCGGAAATGGGGATCAGCGAAGCCGAGCTGACCGCCGCCCGCCTCGGCCATGATGCCGTGCGCCTGAGCGATGACGCCCGGGCGCTGATTGCCGCCCTGGAGCGCGTCGGCGAAACCAAATGCATCTGCCGCAACGAGTATTCCGTGCATGAGCAGGTGGGCCAGTTCACGCACCAGCACCTCAGCGGCCACGCCGGGCTGGTGCTGAACCCGCGCGCGCTCGACCTGCGTCTGTTCCTCAGCCAGTGGGCCAGCGCCTTCCATCTGAACGATAATGGCCGTCAGAGCATCCAGTTTTTCGACCACCACGGCGACGCCCTGCTGAAAGTCTATGCGACCACGCAGACCGACATGGCGGCCTGGGAGACCCTGATCGCGGAATATCGGGTGGCGGCGCCGGCACCGCTGACCCTGCGCCCGCTGGAGCCGGTGAAATATGCCGATACCGCCGATGGCGCCGCCCTGGAGAACGACTGGCGCGCGATGACCGACGTTCACCAGTTCTTCGGTCTGCTGCGTAAATATCAGCTTTCCCGCCAGCAGGCCTTCCGTCTGGTGAGCGACGACCTCGCCTGCCGCGTGGATCGCCATGCGCTGCCGTCGCTGCTGGAGACGGTGCGCCAGGAGGGCAATGAAATCATGATTTTCGTCGGCAATCGCGGCTGCGTGCAGATCTTTACCGGCGCCCTGGAAAAGCTGGCCCCCATGCGCGGCTGGCTGAATATCTTCAATACTACTTTTACCCTGCATCTGCGCGAAGAGAGCGTCGATGAAGTGTGGGTGACCCGCAAGCCGACTTCGGACGGACACGTCACCAGCGTCGAACTGTTCGCTAAAGACGGCACCCAGATTGCCCAGCTCTACGGCCAGCGCAGCGAGGGGCACCCCGAGCAGACGCAATGGCGCCAGCAGGTAGACCGCCTGACCCGTGAAGGGCAGCCCGCATGATGCGCTGGTTACTGCTCTTGATCGCTTTCCCGCTGCTGAGTCACGCCGCCGTTGAGCGGCTCGTCACACTCGGCGGAGATGTCACTGAGATCGTTTATGCCCTTCACGCGGAGGAGAGCCTGGTGGCGCGGGACAGCACCAGCAGCTGGCCCCCGGCGGCGCAAAAGCTGCCGGACGTCGGCTACCTGCGACAGCTGAACGCCGAGGGGATCCTCGCGTTACGCCCGCAGCTGGTGTTAGCGAGCGCCCAGGCGCAGCCCTCGCTGGTCTTACACAAAGTGCAGGCGAGCGGGGTGAAGGTGGTGAACGTGCCGGGCGGCGAAAGTCTGTCCGCGATCGATAACAAAGTTGCTGTCATTGCCGAAGCGTTAGGCAAAACGGCGGCAGGCGACGCGCTGCGCCAGCAGCTTCAGCAGCAGATCGCCGCCATTCCCACGCAGCCGGTTGCTAAGCGGGTGCTGTTTATTCTCAGCCACGGCGGAATGAATACCCTGGTGGCCGGACAGCATACCGCGGCCGATGGCGCCATTCGCGCCGCCGGATTGCAGAACGCGATGCAGGGCTTCGACCACTATCGCGCCATGTCGCAGGAAGGGGTCGCCGCCAGCCAGGCGGATCTGGTGGTGATCTCCGCCGATGGTCTCAAAGGGATGGGCGGCGAAGCCGGGCTGTGGAAACTGCCCGGCCTGGCGCAGACCCCGGCGGGGCGTCATAAACAGCTGCTGACGATCGACGATATGGCCCTGCTGGGCTTCGGGCCGCGCACACCGCAGGCGATAATCGCGCTGAGAAACAAAGCGGAGCAGTTGCCCTGATGCGCCCTGCCCTCGCTCGCCGTTTGCTGCTGATGACGCTGCTGCTGGTCTCCCTGACGTTGTTTGCCACCACCCTCGGCGCCATGCGCTTGCCGCTGGTCAACCTGCTGCCTTCCGGGGATGACATGCTGCGCCATATCTGGCTGACCATCCGTCTGCCGCGGGTGCTGCTGGCCCTGCTGGTGGGCGCGGCGCTGGCCCTCTCCGGCTGCGTGATGCAGGGGCTGTTTCGCAACCCGCTTGCCGACCCGGGCCTGCTGGGAATCAGCAGCGGCGCCGCGCTGGCGGTGGCCAGCTGGCTGGTGCTCCCGTTCTCCGCTGCGGGGCTGATCGCTCTGTATATGCCGATGCTGGCGGCGTTTATTGGCAGCCTGGCAGTGATGGTGGTGATTTTCATCCTCAGTCGGGCGGAGGAGGGTTCGCTGTCGCGCCTGCTGCTGGTGGGGATCGCCATCAACGCGCTGTGCGGCGCGCTGGTCGGCGTCCTGTCCTGGCTGAGCAATGACGCCCAGCTGCGCCAGCTGTCGCTGTGGGGAATGGGCAGTCTGGGCCAGGCCGAATGGCCGACGCTGCTGGTGGCCGCGACCTTGATTATCCCGGCGGCGCTGGCGGTGTGGTGGATGGCGTCCCGCCTCAATCTGCTGCAGCTTGGCGATGAAGAGGCGCACTATCTTGGGGTCAACGTGCAGGCGCTGCAGCGCTGGCTGCTGCTGTGCAGCGCGGTGCTGGTGGCCGTCGCGGTGGCCATCAGCGGAGTCATCGGCTTTATCGGCCTGGTGGTGCCGCACCTGATGCGCCTGTGGCTGGGACCGGACCATCGCGGACTGATCCCCGGCTCGCTGCTGGCCGGCGCGATCCTGCTTCTGCTGGCCGACACCCTGGCCCGCACCGTGGCGGCGCCGGCGGAGATACCGGTCGGTCTGCTCACCAGCCTGCTGGGCGCCCCCTGGTTTCTGTGGCTGGTCTTTCGTCGGGAGAACTCCAGACATGGTTAATGAATACTGCGCCCAGGGGTTGTCACTTCACCTTGGTAAACGACAGATTATCGACAACGTCTCCGTCGCGCTGCGCGGCGGCGAGATGACGGCGCTTATCGGGCCGAACGGCGCCGGGAAATCCACTCTGCTGCGCCTGTTGACCGGCTATCTGACTCCGGACAGCGGCACCCGCCATCTTGCAGGCAAGCCGCTGGAGGCCTGGTCCCCCGAGGCGCTATCGCGCCGGCGGGCGGTCATGCTGCAGCGAACGGCCCTGCAGGCCGACTGGACGGTGGAAACGGTCATTGCCATGGGACGCTCACCGTGGGGCGCGACGGCGGATCCGGCGGTGCTGGCGGCGGTGATGGCCGTCACCGGCTGCGATGGCCTTGCCGGTCGCCGCTATCCCGGCCTCTCCGGCGGCGAGCAGCAGCGGGTGCAGCTGGCCCGCTGTCTGGCGCAGCTATGGCGCGACGGCGCGCCGCAGGGCTGGCTGTTTCTCGATGAGCCCACCTCGGCGCTGGACCTTTACTATCAGCAGCACCTGCTGCGTTTGCTCAAACGGCTCACCGCCGGCGGGCAACTGCACGTCTGCGTGGTGCTGCATGACCTTAACCTCGCCGCCCTGTGGGCCGACCGCATCCTGCTGCTCCACCAGGGCCATCTGGTCGCCCAGGGCACGCCGCAGGAGGTGATCCAGCAGCCGGTTATCCATCGCTGGTACGGAGCGGATGTCCGCCTCGTCCAGCACCCGGACAACGCGGTCCCCCAGGTTTATCTGGCGCCATAATCCCCGCGCGGCGCAACTGGAATCCGGATCGCGCCGCGCTTACGCTTTCTGGCAATAATTGCCTGCATTATATTATTGAGGGTCATTTATATTTAAAATCTATACCAATGGCGTAATAACCCAATGAAATATTTACGACAGCTATTTTTAAATATAAACCATCATTACAGAGAAGATATTTCCCGTATTAATCCAAAAACGACACATTGATTATTTACTGCGCTTAATCAACTCGATACACTGTTTTCTTACTAATGATAATAGAGGGAAGAAGAAGCATGGCTATTCCAGGTAATATGTGGATATACGACGACGGTGGGGCACTAATCAAAGGTGGTTGTGATGTTGCAGACAGGGAGTTCAGCATCGAATTTAAAGGGTTTCATCACAATCTCTCCATTCCCACTGATAATGCCACTGGCAAGCCTACCGGCACTCGTCAGCACTCACCAATGATCATCGTTAAAGAATTCGACTATTCCAGTCCATACCTCTACAAAGCAGTAGCTACTGGTCAGAACCTGAAATCTGCTGAAATCAAATGGTATAAAATCAGCGATGCTGGTCAAGAAGTGGAATACTTCAATATGCTACTTGAAGGCGTCCGAATCGTATCAATATCTCCTACAATGGCTTCCCCAGAAGACAAGAACAACAATCATCTTGAATCTGTCGAACTTAGATATGAGAAGATCACCTGGAAACATTGTGACGGAAATATAATTTTCACCGATGCCTGGAATGAAAGACAAACAGCATAATAGATGAGCAAATGGATACGACAGAAGAACTAAATGGAACCTATTTCTATCACGGACAATCCAATCTTTCGGCTGGTGAACTTTTTGATGTCATTTTTCTTGAACAATTTTGTGACGAACTTGGCATTGGTATTGAATCTGGTGCCGCTATCCTCGCCGGGCAACCTTGGCTAAAAACCAGAACAAAGCCAGGAGAGGCAATAAAAGGAACAAGTGTTGTTTCTAAATATGGAAGGATGCTTCTGAGAAATGCAAAAACTCCATTTGGTATTAGGGTTCCTACACCCGTTGGTGTAAGAATGAGAAAAACGAATAGTCTTGCTGCTGTTATCGCCCGTTATGTTCCGTGGTTAGGTTGGATAGGACTTGTAAACTCAATTTATCAAGTTTCAAGAAAAACTCAGGAAAAATACAACCTAATAGCTCGCCCCAAAGACCGTATACAATGGACATCCTTTTAATGAAAAGCATTCAAGATCAGGTTTTAGACTTGTTTAAAGATGAGATCTCAACCCGTTTAGATAAAAATTGGAAAGAAATCCCATTGGAACTTGATTATGACTTATTTGATGCTCCCGGCGACGATCTGCATGACGCTTTAAATAAATTTGAACAAAAATTTAATGTTGATCTTTCCAGTGTTAAATGGTCGTGTTATTTCCCTTGGGAGAATACTCCAATGCTAACTCGGTGGTTTAAAGTAAAACGAGAAGATGTAGAAAAAACGCGTAAACCTTTAACTATCAAAATGTTTGCCGAATCAGCAAAAGCAGGTAAATGGCTTTACGACTAGCAACCACAAGCCGTTGTCGTAACGAGGTCTACGGCCAGAAGGCAGAACAACATCGACGGCGAACGTAATGTATGAAGACGATCGCGTGGCGGCGGTTCAATTACTGTGACGGTACCCCGCCCCCTCTGCAACTGGAATCCGGATCGCGCCGCGTGCTTTCGTCGGTTTCCCTCACCTGCCCATCTCCGTTATTATGTCTCATCCATGTGATAACGACGACAACTACAAAATCGCAGCCATTTAAAATCAGGGATCTGGATAACACCCCATGAGCACAATTGACAATCTCGACGCCCACACGCCGATGATGCAGCAGTATCTCAAGCTAAAGGCGCAACATCCTGACATTCTGCTGTTTTACCGGATGGGGGATTTTTACGAGCTATTTTATGACGATGCGAAACGCGCCTCGCAGCTGCTCGATATCTCGCTGACCAAGCGCGGCGCGTCCGCGGGCGAACCCATTCCGATGGCCGGCATCCCCCACCACGCGGTGGAGAACTACCTCGCCAAACTGGTCAATCAGGGCGAGTCGGTGGCCATTTGCGAGCAGATTGGCGACCCGGCCACCACCAAGGGACCGGTCGAGCGTAAAGTGGTGCGTATCGTCACCCCGGGCACCATTAGCGATGAAGCGCTGCTGCAGGAGCGCCAGGACAACCTGCTGGCCGCCATCTGGCAGGACAGCAAAGGCTTCGGCTACGCGACGCTGGATATCAGCTCCGGGCGCTTTCGTCTGAGCGAACCGGCCGACCGCGAAACCATGGCGGCAGAGCTGCAGCGCACCAACCCGGCGGAACTGCTGTATGCGGAAGATTTTGCCGAATCGTCGCTGATCGAGGGCCGCCGCGGTCTGCGCCGTCGCCCGCTGTGGGAATTTGAAATCGACACCGCGCGCCAGCAGCTAAACCTGCAGTTCGGCACCCGCGATCTGGTCGGCTTCGGCGTCGAAAACGCCCCGCGCGGCCTGTGCGCCGCCGGCTGCCTGCTGCAGTATGTCAAAGACACCCAGCGTACCTCGCTGCCGCACATCCGCTCCATCACCATGGAACGCCAGCAGGATAGCATCATTATGGATGCCGCCACCCGCCGTAACCTCGAGATCACCCAGAATCTGGCCGGCGGCACCGACAACACCCTGGCCTCGGTACTCGACTGTACGGTGACGCCGATGGGTAGCCGGATGCTCAAGCGCTGGCTGCATATGCCGGTCCGCGATACCGCCGTGCTGGTGGAGCGCCAGCAGACCATCGGCGCGCTGCAGGATCGCTATACCGAGCTGCAGCCGGTGCTGCGCCAGGTCGGCGATCTGGAGCGTATTCTGGCGCGTCTGGCGCTGCGTACCGCCCGGCCGCGCGATCTTGCCCGCATGCGTCATGCCCTGCAGCAACTGCCTCTGCTGCGTGAGCTGCTGGCCGACGTTGACAGTCAGCCGGTGCAAAAATTGCGCGAGAAAATGGGCGAGTTCACCGAACTGCGCGAACTGCTGGAGCGCGCGGTGATCGACGCCCCGCCGGTGCTGGTCCGCGACGGCGGGGTCATCGCCCCGGGCTATAGCGAAGAGTTGGACGAGTGGCGGGCGCTGGCCGATGGCGCCACCGATTATCTCGATAAACTGGAGATCCGCGAGCGCGAGCGGCTGGGCCTCGATACCCTGAAAGTCGGCTACAACGCCGTCCACGGCTACTACATCCAGATCAGCCGCGGCCAGAGCCACCTCGCGCCGATCCACTACGTGCGCCGCCAGACGCTGAAAAACGCCGAACGCTACATTATTCCTGAGCTGAAGGAATACGAAGATAAGGTGCTGACCTCCAAGGGCAAAGCGCTGGCGCTGGAAAAACAGCTTTATGACGAACTGTTCGACCTGCTGCTGCCGCATCTCGCCGATCTGCAAACCAGCGCCAGCGCGCTGGCCGAGCTGGACGTGCTGGTCAACCTGGCGGAACGTGCGGAAACCCTGAACTATTGCTGCCCGACCTTTAGCGATAAGCCAGGCATTCGCATTAGCGAAGGCCGTCACCCGGTGGTCGAGCAGGTGCTGAAAGAGCCGTTTATCGCTAACCCGCTGCAGCTGGCGCCGCAGCGGCGGATGCTGATCATTACCGGGCCGAACATGGGCGGTAAAAGTACCTATATGCGCCAGACCGCGCTGATTGCGCTACTGGCCTATATCGGCAGCTACGTCCCGGCGCAGAAAGTAGAAATTGGCCCGATCGATCGCATCTTCACCCGCGTCGGCGCGGCGGATGACCTGGCCAGCGGCCGCTCGACCTTTATGGTGGAGATGACTGAAACCGCCAATATCCTGCACAATGCCACCGAGCATAGCCTGGTGCTGATGGATGAGATTGGCCGCGGCACGTCCACCTACGATGGGCTATCGCTGGCGTGGGCCTGTGCGGAAAATCTGGCCAACAAAATCAAGGCGCTGACCCTGTTCGCCACCCACTACTTCGAGCTCACCCAGCTGCCGGAGAAAATGGAAGGCGTCGCCAACGTCCACCTCGACGCGCTGGAGCACGGCGATACCATCGCCTTTATGCACAGCGTGCAGGACGGCGCGGCCAGCAAGAGCTATGGCCTGGCGGTCGCCGCGCTGGCGGGGGTGCCGAAAGAGGTGATCAAGCGCGCGCGGCAGAAACTGCGCGAGCTGGAGAGTATCTCGCCCAACGCGGCGGCGACCCAGGTCGACGGCACGCAGATGTCGCTACTCGCCGCCCCGGAAGAGACCTCGCCTGCGGTTGAGGCGCTGGAGAATCTTGATCCGGACTCCCTGACCCCGCGTCAGGCGCTGGAGTGGATCTACCGTCTGAAAAGCCTGGTCTAGCCACCCATTAAGGTGAAAAACGGCAGCGCTGTGAAGCGCTGCCGTTTTAGTAAACAAAAAAATGGGTGCTAGAGGATGCGTCCTGACAACCCATACGCGGGGTTGCCCCCGCGCGGATGCTACTTCTTCGATTCGTAAGCGAGAACAGCTTTAAACTCAATATTACGCTCTTTAATACTCAGCTCGCATAGTGAGCTGTGCACCAACAGCGTAAATCCCAGTACCGTAATACAGAGTACGATGATTGCCACAAGGGCATATTTTGTCAGCATATCTTGCCTCCCTGCAAAGAAGAGACTAACATCTGAATTGTCTATGTTCATTCGCTAGCCTCAGTTGATAGAAATATCTCCTGGGGCTTTCGTCTGTCTGGGGTCCTGGTAATGCTCAAGGCCAGACAGCCTCAAGCACCCGCCGCAATTCTACACTCGTCAGGGCGTGAAATTTATCTGCAAGGAATTAATCAGACGAATTTTATAATAATCTGGATGCAGGCTCGCAAAGTCATCCCGGTATATTAACCCTTCACGTAATTTTTTAATTTAATGAAAAAATAATTTCCATAATTGTACTAAATATAAAAAAGGCCCGACTTAGCGGGCCCCTTTCATTAACGCTTATCTTCCGGCAATAGCGGCGGTACGTGCGGCACCTGCGGCGCCTCATCGATATCTTTCTGCGTCATGCGGAACGCTTCCGGATAGTGTTCGCGGCTGGTGCGGCGCAGCGGCTCGGTATCTCGCCAGGTGTAAAGACAGTGCTGGCACTGATACACGGTCCAGACCCCTTTCACCGGCGAGGTCGCCATGACTTCAATCTTTTCATCGGCGCAACGTGGACAAATCATCTTCTTCTCCTTATTTACGGTTGGCCAGCATAGCGGTCAGTTTTTCAGCCCAGGCTTTGGTTTCCGGCAGATCCTGCACCGGCTGGCTGTAGTGGCCGCGAAGGTCCGGCGCAACCGGGGTGGTGGCGTCGATAATCAGTTTGTCGGTAATGCCTGCCGGGCTGGAGCCTGGGTCAAGTTCAAGGACCGACATGTTCGGCAACTGCACCAGGTCTCCCGCCGGGTTAACCTTCGAGGAGAGCGCCCACATCACCTGCGGCAGGTTGAACGGGTCGACGTCTTCATCAACCATGATCACCATCTTCACATAGCCGAGGCCGTGGGGAGTGGTCATCGCCCGCAGGCCCACCGCGCGGGCAAAACCGCCGTAGCGTTTTTTGGTGGAGATGATCGCCAGCAGACCATGGGTGTACATGGCGTTGACCGCCTGCACTTCCGGAAATTCGGCCTTCAGCTGCTGATACAGCGGTACGCAGGTCGCCGGGCCCATCAGATAGTCAATCTCGGTCCACGGCATACCGAGGTAGAGCGATTCAAAAATCGGTTTGCTGCGATAAGAGACTTTGTCGATACGCACTACCGTCATGTTACGACCGCCGGAGTAGTGACCGGTAAATTCACCGAACGGCCCCTCGATCTCACGCTTACGCCCTTCAATGACCCCTTCGAGGATCACTTCCGAACCCCAGGGCACGTCAAAGCCGGTCAGCGGCGCGGTAGCGATGGGATACGGGCTCTCGCGCAGCGCGCCAGCCATCTCATATTCAGACTGATCGTATTTCAGCGGCGTGGCACCCATCAGGGTAATAATCGGGTCGTTACCGAGGGTAATGGCGATCGGCAGATCTTCCCCACGCTCTTCCGCTTTGTGCAGATGCAGCGCGATATCGTGCATCGGTACCGGCTGCAGGCCGAGCTTGCGCTTGCCTTTCACTTCCATGCGGTAGATACCGACGTTTTGCTTACCGAAGTTATCTTTATCCAGCGGATCGCGTGAAACGACACAGGCTTTATCGAGGTAGAAACCGCCGTCACCATCGTTGAGGCGGAACAGCGGCAGAATATCGAACAGGTTGATATCATCGCCATCAACAGTATTTTCTGCCCACGCCGGGTTGGCGCGGCGCTCTGGCGTCACCGGGAAGTTATCCCAGCGGCGAATGAACTCATCAATCTGCTTTTTCACCGGCGTGTTAGGCGGCAGGCCCAGCGAGATGGCATGGTTCTGCCACGAGCCGATGGTGTTCATCGTCACGCGAGCGTCGTTAAAGCCGCGAATATTATCGAACCACAGCGCCGGGGCACCGTCGCCGATGCGTCCGGTCGCATTGGCGGCCGCCGCCAGATCGGGCTCAGCGTTCACCTCTTCGCTGATTTTCAGCAGTTGTCCCTGGTCATCCAGCGCCTGCAAAAAGCTGCGCAAATCATCAAAAGCCATTATTCGATCTCCTGTGCAAATTGTTCTGCCGTGCGCAAGCCGTTCCAGCGGCGCGCTTTGTGATAGTCGAGACCAAACTGATCCAGCACCCGGGTGACGATATGATTGGTGATATCGTCAACCGTCTCCGGGTGGTTGTAGTAAGCTGGCATCGGCGGGACCATCGCCACGCCCATGCGGGACAGCGCCAGCATGTTCTCCAGATGGATCATGCTGAGCGGCATTTCCCGCGGGACCAACACCAGCTTGCGCCCCTCTTTGAGCACCACGTCCGCCGCGCGGCCCACCAGCCCTTCGGCATAACCCGCGCGAATGCCTGCAAGCGTTTTCATACTGCAGGGAATAACGATCATGCCGTCGGTACGAAATGAACCGGATGAGATGGTGGCGGCCTGGTCTGCCGGGCTGTGGGAAAAGTCCGCCAGCGCGGCCACTTCGCGCGCCGTCCAGGGCGTTTCCAGCTCGATGGTGGTTTTGGCCCATTTCGACATCACCAGATGGGTTTCCACCTCCGGCATATCGCGCAGCGCCTGCAGCAATGCCACCCCAAGCGGTGCCCCGGTGGCCCCCGTCATACCAATAATCAGTTTCATTCCAGACCTCATTACTTTTGTTCGTGTACGAACTTTATATTTAAACTACCCCTCCAGCTCTTATTGGCAAGATCGTTCGTATACGTGCGCATTTTTAATCAAAACGCAGAAAGGATATAAAAAGGCGTACGAACGGCTATCATAGAGGTGACAGTTTTGTTACGGAGTATTCATGGAGTTACGAAACGAAGCATTCCACCTGCTGCGCCAGCTTTTTCAACAGCATACCGCCCGCTGGCAGCAGGCGTTGCCGGACCTGACTAAACCTCAGTATGCGGTGATGCGCTCGGTAGCGGAGCACCCCGGGATCGAACAGGTGGCGCTGATTGAAGCGGCGGTCAGCACCAAGGCTACGCTGGCGGAGATGCTCAGCCGAATGGAAGCGCGCGGCCTGGTGCGCCGGGAGCACGATCCGGCCGATAAACGCCGCCGTTTTGTCTATCTGACCGACGAAGGCGAGGCGTTGCTTAACCGTTCCATTCCGCAGGGCAATGAGGTCGATGACGAGTTTCTCGGCCGCCTGAGCGATGACGAGCGCGAGCAGTTCTCCCGGCTGGTGCACAAAATGATGGCGCCCTGAACGGGCGCTTAACCGACCTTCTCGCGCAGGAAGTCAATAAATGCCCGCACCCGGGTCGGCAAATGCTGCGAGTCGGGATAAAGGGCATACACGCCCTGCTGTGGGAAATGGTATTCCGGCAGGAGCGGCACCAGCTCCCGCTGCGCCACCTTTTTGGCTACCAGCCATGCGGGCAGCAAGGCGACGCCGCATCCCGCCAGAGCAAAGCTCATCAGCGCCGTAGCGCTATCAGCAGAAAACCGCGGCGCGCTGGCTATCGCGAAATCCACCTCTGTCTGGTGATCCGTGCGCAGCTGCCAGCGCAGCGGCGTCGGCAGGCGCTCGTGAATAATCCACTCAGCTTGCGCCAGATCGGACAGCGTCTGCACCGGATGGCTTGCCAGCCAGGTCGGAGAGGCGACGGGCAGGATCGCGAAACTGGCTATCCGCGTCGCCCGATAGCGGGAATCGGCCAGCGTACCGAGGCGTATCGCCACGTCAAATCGTTCTGAAATGAGGTCGGCATGATGGGAGGAGGAGACGTGGCGCACCCGCAGCGCCGGATGACGACGGGCGAACGCGGCCAGCGCTGGAATGATAACCTGCGCGCCATACTCCGGCGTGGTGGTGATCCGTAGCTCCCCGCTTAAGCCGCTATGGCTGGCCCGCACCTCATCCTGGAGATTTTCCGCCGCGTTCAGGAGCGCTACCCCGCGCTGATAGAACAGCACCCCGGCGTCAGTGAGCCGCAAACGCCGCGTCGAACGCAGCAGCAGCGTCACCCCCAGCTCATTTTCCAGCTGCCGTACGTTAAAGCTGACCACCGCCTTGGTCTGCCCCAGCGCCGCTGCGGCCAGGGTGAAACTGCCGGCATCTACCACGGCGATAAACATGGTCACGCGCTGAAGATTAAGCATCGTCGTCCGGATGATTGTCAAAAATATTCAGACAGTATATCCCGATTAGTCCCGTTTATCCCTCGCTGCGGCAGGTTTACAGTAGCCGCCTGTCTGAGGGAGTGAACCATGACCTACCGCCACCGCGTTGCCACCGTTTTTCTGTTCGGTTTTTTTCTCGATTTGATCAATATGTTTATCGCCAGCATCGCCTTTCCGGCAATCAGCCGCGCGCTGGCGGTTTCCGTCTCGCAACTGGCGTGGGCCAGTAATGCCTATATTCTCGGTCTGACGGTCGTTGTGCCGTTCAGCGCCTGGCTCAGCGAGCGCTGGGGGGCGAAACGGCTGTTTTTACTCTCGCTGGGGCTGTTCAGCCTCGGCGCGCTGGCGGCAGGGCTTGCCAACAGCCTGAGCGAACTGATTTTATGGCGGACGCTGCAGGGGATGGGCGGCGGGCTGTTAATCCCCCTCGGCTAGGCGCTGACGTGGCCGCTGTTTCAGCCGCATGAGCGGGCGAAGCTGTCGGCGGCGGTGATGCTGGTCGGCCTGCTGGCCCCCGCCTGCTCGCCGGCGAGCGGCGGCCTGTTAGTCGAGGCGTTCAGTTGGCGCTGGGTCTTTTTCGCCAGCCTGCCTGTCGCTCTGCTAACCTTTGTGCTGGCGGTGCGATGGCTGAACGACACCCCCGGTCCGGTTCGCCCGACTCGCTTTCTTCCACTGTCGCTGCTGGCCGATCCCCTGCTGCGCTTCGCGATGCTGATCTACCTCTGCGTGCCGGGGATGTTTATTGGCGTCAACGTGGTGGGGATGTACTACCTGCAACGCGTCACCGGGATGGCGCCGGGGGCAATCGGTGCCCTGATGGTGCCCTGGTCGCTGGCCTCGTTTGCCGCCATCACCTTTACCGGCAGATATTTCAACCGCTTCGGGCCCCGGCCGCTGGTCGTCATCGGCTGCCTGCTTCAGGCGATGGGGATCATGCTGCTGCTGAAGATCGATGCGGACAGCCCGCTGGCGCTGTTGATTCTGGCCTTTACGCTGATGGGCGGCGGAGGCAGCTTATGCAGCAGCACCGCGCAAAGCAGCGCTTTCCTGCATACGCCTGCCGAAGAGATGCCTGACGCCAGCGCGCTATGGAATCTTAACCGCCAGCTCAGCTTCTTTGCCGGCAGCGCCCTGCTCGCCCTGCTGCTGAGGGTATTCCCGCCGGCCTACGCCTGGCAGGGGGTATTTATTAGCGCCGCCGTCATTACCCTGTTGCCGCTGCTGTTTTGCCTGCGGCTGAATAATCGGGCGATTATCCATCGCCTGCACACCACTCTGGAGAAGTCATGAATCCTTATCTGCAGGAAGTCCTCGATGCCCATGTCCTTATCGAACGCTGGTTAAGCCATGGCGAAGGAAGCGCTGAGGCGCTGATGAAGCGTTTTGCCGCCGATTTTACCATGATCCCCTTGAGCGGTGAGAAGATGGACTACCCAACGGTGAGCCGTTTTTTCCACAACGCCGGCGGCAGCCGTCCGGGGTTAGATATCGTAGTGGATCAGATGGAAATCATCAGCGAGTGGCACGACGGTGCCGCAGTGCTATATCGTGAAAGCCAAACGCTGGCGGATAGCAGCCAGAACGTTCGCTGGTCGACGGCGATTTTTCAGCACGCGGAAGGGAAAATTGTCTGGCGCCATCTGCAGGAAACCCGCCTCGGCTAGCCCAAAGAAAAAGGCCCCGACTTTCGAGGGGGCCTTTTTGACAGAAAACGTCTTATTCGCGGAAGAGCGCTTCGATATTCAGCCCCTGTCCCTGCAGAATTTCCCGCAGGCGACGCAGACCTTCCACCTGGATCTGCCGCACGCGTTCGCGGGTCAGGCCAATTTCACGGCCCACATCCTCCAGCGTGGCAGCTTCATAACCCAGCAGACCAAAACGACGTGCCAGAACTTCACGCTGCTTGGCGTTCAGTTCGAACAGCCATTTGACGATACTTTGCTTCATATCATCGTCCTGCGTGGTGTCTTCCGGGCCGTTCTCTTTCTCATCGGCCAGAATATCCAGCAGCGCTTTTTCTGAATCGCCACCCAGCGGAGTATCCACGGAGGTGATGCGCTCGTTCAGACGCAGCATACGGCTGACGTCATCGACCGGTTTGTCCAGCTGTTCGGCGATCTCTTCCGCGCTAGGCTCGTGGTCCAGCTTATGGGACAACTCGCGCGCGGTACGCAGATAGACGTTCAGCTCTTTAACAATATGGATCGGCAAACGGATCGTACGGGTTTGGTTCATGATCGCCCGTTCAATAGTCTGGCGGATCCACCAGGTCGCGTAGGTCGAAAAACGGAACCCACGTTCCGGGTCAAACTTCTCAACGGCGCGGATCAGGCCGAGGTTACCTTCTTCAATCAGATCCAGCAGCGCCAGACCACGATTGCTGTAACGACGGGCAATCTTCACCACCAGACGCAAGTTACTTTCAATCATGCGACGGCGTGAAGCGACATCACCACGCAGTGCGCGACGCGCGAAATAGACTTCCTCTTCCGCGGTCAGCAGTGGGGAATAACCAATCTCTCCAAGATAAAGCTGAGTGGCGTCAAGTACGCGCTGGGTTGCGCCTTGCGACAGCAGCTCTTCCTCAGCCAGATCGCTATCACTGGGTTCCTCTTCTACTAAGGCTTTCTCGTCGAAAACCTCAATTCCGTTCTCATCAAATTCCGCGTCTTCATTTAAATCATGAACTTTCAGCGTATTCTGACTCATAAAGGTGGCTCCTACCCGTGATCCCTGAGCAAAGCACCTTCCACGGCACATCAACAAACGACGCCTGGACGATTTCCCCTGCCCTCTCTGCGAGAGGAACGTAGACACCGCCCTGGCGCCTGTTAGCTGATGCTTCGCTTATCCGTACTTTGCCAAATTATCGCTGCGGTAAGTACTGCAGCGGGTTGACGGATTTCCCCTTGTAACGAATTTCAAAATGTAATCTTGTTGAGCTGGTTCCGGTGCTACCCATGGTAGCGATTTTCTGCCCCGCTTTGACTTCCTGTTGCTCCCGAACCAGCATGGTATCGTTATGAGCGTAGGCACTCAGGTAATCATCGTTGTGTTTGATGATAATAAGATTACCGTAGCCGCGCAGTGCGTTACCGGCATAGACGACGCGCCCATCGGCGGTCGCGACAATAGCCTGTCCCTTACTGCCTGCAATATCGATACCTTTATTGCCGCCTTCCGCGCCGCTAAAGTTCTCGATAACCTTGCCATCAGTCGGCCAGCGCCATGCTGAGATCGGCGAACTGGTTGACGTACTGCTTGCAGTCGGCTGGGTTGTGCTCACCGTTGTTGGTGCCGTCACCGGCGCGACAACCGTTGTGGTTGTGGTCGCTGGTTTATTATTAGGCAACATCTTGGTAGCACTCTGTTCACCTGAAGATTCAGAATACGTAATAGTCGGTTGTGAAGCAACCACCGCGGTCGATTTTTGTGCAGAAGTTGTGCTGGTCGTCGCACCGCCGCTCGCTCTTGCGCTGGCCTGAGAAACGGCGTTTTCGCCGGTGATCGGCTGGCCTGAGGCGTTACCGACCTGCAGTACCTGCCCCACGTTCAGCGCGTACGGGGCCGGGATATTGTTGCGTTGCGCCAGGTCGCGGAAATCGTTGCCGGTGACCCAGGCGATATAGAATAGCGTGTCGCCGCGTTTTACCGTATAGGTACTGCCGCCGGTATAGCTACCTTTCGGAATATCGCCATATTTGCGGTTGTAAACGATCCGGCCATTTACCGTCTGTACCGGCTCCTGCGCCACCGGCGCCGGCTGCGGCTGAATGGTCTGGGTCTGCATCGGCTGAATCGGCTGCGCCTGAGGAGCGGACTTGACGCCGGAGGGTGGCGGCGTAATCAGCATGCCGGAGTTGGTGCTGGAAGAGGCGGCGCCGCCGGCAGAGCTAACCGGCGCAGGCGGATTATTGGTGTTGGTACACCCGGCCAGCCAGAGTGAAACCAGTGAAAGAGCCGCAATACGGCTGACGGTAAATTTGGTGCTTCCCGCGCTCATTTATCCCCCAGGAATATGTTAACTGCCAATATCTTGCTTACCGGGCGGCGCCCGGCCAGGACACTGAAAAATGTGTCCACCCTACGCCTAAAGTCAGGCAAAAAAAACCTGGAATAATCCGGGTCTCAGGCCAGCTCCCCCTTCACCAGGGGAACAAAGCGAACGGCCTCGACGGTATCAATGATAAATTCGTTGCCCCGACGACGGATCCGTTTGAGAAACTGATGCTCTTCGCCGACCGGCAGCACCAGCACGCCGTCATCATCCAGCTGCGCCAGCAGCGCGGTCGGTATTTCCGGCGGTGCCGCCGTCACAATAATGGCATCAAACGGCGCCCGCGCCTGCCAACCTTGCCACCCATCGCCATGACGGGTTGAAACATTATGTAAATCAAGTTGTTTCAGGCGACGACGCGCCTGCCACTGTAAACTCTTAATTCGCTCTACCGAGCATACGTGATGCACCAGATGCGCCAGGATGGCCGTCTGGTAGCCGGAACCGGTGCCGATCTCCAGCACCCGCGACTCCGGCGTCAGCGTCAGCAGCTCGGTCATCCGCGCCACCATATACGGCTGGGAGATGGTCTGCCCCTGGCCAATCGGCAGCGCGGTGTTTTCCCACGCTTTATGTTCAAAGGCTTCATCAACAAACTTTTCGCGCGGGACCAGCGCGATCGCCTCGAGGACACGTTCATCGACGATGCCCTGCGTGCGCAGTTGATTCAACAAACTTTCAACACGTTTACTTACCATTGCCTGTCAACCCCGACACGTTCCAGCCAATCGGTGACCACCTCATGCGCCTGATGGGCGGTTAAATCGACGTGCAATGGCGTCACGGAAACATAGCCTTCATCCACTGCCGCAAAATCGGTGCCCGGCCCGGCATCGCGCTTATCGCCCGGCGGGCCAATCCAGTACAGGGTGTTGCCGCGCGGATCTTGTTGCGGGATCACCTGGTCGGCCGGATGGCGGTTGCCGCAGCGGGTCACGCGAATGCCCTTGATTTGATCAAGCGGGAGATCCGGCACGTTGATGTTAAGGATCCGCCCGGTACGCAGCGGCTCGCGGCTTAGGGCGCGCAGAATGGTGCAGGTTACCGCCGCGGCGGTATCGTAATGCTGATAGCCGTTCAGCGACACGGCCAGCGCGGGGAACCCCAGATGACGGCCTTCCATCGCCGCGGCCACAGTGCCGGAATAGATGACGTCGTCGCCCAGGTTGGGGCCGGCATTAATACCGGAAACCACGATGTCCGGACGCGGGCGCATCAGCGCGTTCACGCCGAGATAGACACAGTCGGTCGGGGTGCCCATCTGGACGGCGATGTCGCCATTTTCAAAGGTAAACGTACGCAGGGACGATTCCAGCGTCAGCGAATTTGAGGCCCCGCTGCGGTTACGATCGGGTGCAACCACCTGGACCTCGGCAAACTCCCTTAAGGCCTTCGCCAGGGTCTGTATCCCCGGCGCATGGATCCCGTCATCGTTACTCAGCAATATTCGCATAGTCACCCGTTGTATTGATAAGCTCCCTGACCACGCTGGTGGCGAAGCTGCCCGCCGGCAGCCAGAAACGCAGTTCAACGGTTACGTCATCCCACCAGTTCCAGCTGAGCCGCTGTGGATAGAGAAGCATCGCCCGGCGCGCCGCCTCGACTTTCTCCCGTACCAGCAGCGCCTGCAACGCGGTTTCCTCGGCGATCGCGGCCTGCTCGAAAGCCAGGGCGTCGCGCTGGCTTCCCCAGTCGCCGCTGCCCGGCAGCGTGGCCGTAATCATCAGTTCGCGGTTATGCACCCGCGCCTGCGAAACCTCGAGTTCTTCCGGTGTAACGACAAACCAGCTCCCGCGCCCCGCTAATTGTAGCGCATCGCCATCAACGACCTGATTAAATTCCGTTTTTTTTAATCTAATACTCACTTGCTGATTAAACAACGCGCTGCGGGCTGCCGACAACCAAAAACTGCGCTTATTGCGATCGCGCACTGGCGCGCCGCTCTCCGCCCAGCGCAGGGCGCCCTGCAGGTTACTGCCGCCAATGCCAAAGCGCTGCGCGCCGAAATAGTTCGGCACTCCCCGTTCAGCGATGGCCTGCAGACGCGTCTCCACGTCCTGGCGATCGCTAATCTCGCGCAGGATCACGGTAAACTGGTTGCCTTTCAGCGCGCCTAAACGCAGCTTACGCTTATGGCGAGCATATTCCAGTACCTGGCAGCCCTCGAGCTGAAATTTGCTCAGGTCCGGCATCTCTTTGCCGGGCACCCGGGCGCACAGCCACTGCTCGGTGACCGCGTGCTTATCCTTTTGCCCGGCGAAGCTCACTTCACGGGCGTGGATCTTAAGGAATTTTGCCAGCGCGTCGGCGACAAAGCGCGTATTGCAGCCGTTTTTCAGGATCCGCACCAGCACGTGTTCGCCTTCGCCGTCCGGGGCAAATCCCAGATCTTCCACCACCAGAAAATCTTCCGGATTGGCTTTCAGTAGCCCACTGCTCTGCGGCTTACCGTGCAGCCAGGTCAGTTGGTCAAAGGCGATCATTTGTCGGCCTTACGCAGCAGCGCAACCGCTTCGCAGGCGATCCCTTCCCCGCGGCCGGTGAAGCCGAGCTTCTCGGTGGTGGTCGCTTTCACGTTGACGTCGTCCATATGGCAGCCGAGATCCTCAGCGATAAAGACGCGCATCTGCGGAATATGCGGCAGCATTTTCGGCGCCTGGGCAATAATCGTGACGTCGACGTTGCCGAGCGTATAGCCCTTGGCCTGAATGCGGCGCCATGCTTCGCGCAGCAGTTCGCGGCTATCGGCGCCTTTAAACGCCGGATCGGTATCGGGGAACAGCTTGCCGATATCGCCCAGCGCCGCGGCGCCAAGCAGCGCGTCGGTCAGCGCATGCAGCGCGACGTCGCCGTCGGAGTGGGCCAGCAGCCCTTTTTCATAAGGAATGCGTACCCCGCCAATGATGATTGGGCCTTCACCGCCAAAAGCGTGTACGTCAAAACCATGTCCAATTCGCATTAAGCTTTCTCCTGGTGTCGGGAACGGGTGAGGTAAAATTCAGCCAGCGCCAGGTCTTCCGGGCGCGTCACTTTAATATTATCCGCGCGTCCGGCGACCAGCTGCGGATGGAAGCCGCAGTACTCCAGCGCCGAGGCTTCATCGGTGATAGTGGCTCCCTCGTTTAGCGCGCGAGTGAGGCAATCCACCAGCAGCTCGCGAGGGAAAAATTGCGGGGTGAGCGCATGCCACAGGTCATTGCGGTCGACGGTATGGGCGATAGCGGTTTTGCCCGGCTCGGCGCGCTTCATGGTGTCGCGCACTGGCGCCGCAAGGAGCCCGCCGACGCGGCTGGTTTCGCACAGCGACAGCAGGCGGCTGAGGTCGTCCTGATGCAGGCAGGGGCGCGCGGCGTCATGCACCAGCACCCACTGCGCCTCCGGCAACGCCTGCAGGCCGGCGAGTACCGAATCGGCGCGCTCAGCGCCGCCATCCACCACGGTAATCTGCGGATGCTGCGCCAGCGGCAGCTGGCTGAAGCGGCGATCGCCGGGGCTGACGGCAATCACCACCCGCTGGACGCGCGCATCCGCCAGCAGCGCGGCGACCGCGTGTTCGAGAATCGTTTTGTTACCGATTGAGAGATATTGTTTCGGGCATTCCGTTTGCATGCGGCGGCCGAAACCGGCTGCCGGCACCACGGCGCAAACGCCCGGAAAAGTGGCTGCCATGTTGTAATCCTGGGCCTGGTTATCGATTGTTCTGCTGTTGCCCCGATGCCTGATTGCGTTTAGACGCATCCGGTACCAGACGATAGAAGGTTTCGCCCGGGCGGGTCATGCTGAGTTCATTGCGCGCACGCTCCTCAATCGCTTCCTGCCCGCCGTTGAGGTCGTCAATTTCGGCAAAGAGCTGATCGTTGCGTGCTTTTAATTTGGCGTTAGTCGCCTGCTGGGCGGTGACGTCGTCGTTAACCCGCGTGTAGTCATGCAGGCCGTTTTTACCGAACCACAGCGAATACTGTAGCCAGACCAGCAAAGCTAATAATAGCAGCGTTAGTTTACCCATCCTGCCCCCTGAAAAACGGCATCATCATCCCAAAACTCGCCCGGGTACGCTACCGGGGCGCGCGGACGATGCCGCGTAACGCGGGGACTGTACCATATTTTTGCTGTCGATACCCATGCTTGATTCATACCAGCAACGGGTTATCCCAACAGCCAGAGGAAGAGTAGCGCAAACATCAGCCCAACGGTCAGGATGGTCGCGCTGACGCTATAGAGCAGTTTGCCATTGAGCAGAGAGTGCAGCGCAATACCGACCACCACCGCCACCGGCATCAACGCAAGGAAGAATGGCCAGGTGTAGAGGAGAAAGAAGAGTGTATTACTGCCATAGAGAAGGAAGGGAATACCCAGCGCCAGCAGCCACGAAATAAAGCCCACGGCAGCGCCCGACAAAGACCAGGTGGTCTCGTCGCCGATCGCCGGAGGCGGTTCTGAACGAATAATACTGAGGTTCTGGGTATTGCGCATATCGAATCCTGTAGACCGGGCAACCGGCACCCCTCGATGCCGCTGCCGTTTCAGGATCTGATAATATCGCTCTGTTGCAGCAGGTCTAATAGTTGGTGCACCAAATTTGTTACCAATTGTTCACCATCCAGATGAATTTCCGCCTTTTCCGGTGCCTCATAGACCGAGTCTATACCGGTGAAATTGCGTAATTCCCCTGCCCGCGCTTTCTTATACAATCCTTTCGGATCCCGCGCCTCGCAGATGGCCAGCGGGGTATCGACGAACACTTCGATAAAGCGTCCTTCCCCGAGGCGCTCGCGCACCATCTGCCGTTCCGCACGGTGCGGAGATATAAATGCCGTCAATACCACCAGCCCGGCATCGACCATCAGCCTGGCCACTTCGCCGACGCGGCGAATGTTCTCTTTGCGATCCTCATCGCTGAATCCCAGGTCGCTGCACAGGCCATGGCGCACGTTATCGCCGTCCAGCAGATAGGTGCTGACGCCGCGCTCATGCAGGGCCTCCTCCAGCGCCCCGGCGACGGTGGATTTACCCGACCCCGAAAGGCCGGTAAACCACAGCACCACGCCGCGATGGCCGTGATGCTGTTCCCGCTGCTGTTGGGTCACAGGGTGGGCATGCCAGACGACGTTTTCGTCATGCTGGGCCATTATTTGCCTCCCAGCAGGTCGCGGGCGTCCCAGTGCGGGAAATGTTTACGGATCAGCTGGTTCAGCTCCAGCTCGAAGGCGCTGTACTGTGATGCCGAAGTCGATGCCTGCAGGTGCGGCTCGTTGACCATCCCGGCGCCGACGGTGACGTTGGTCAGGCGATCGATAAAGATAAGCCCGCCGGTCACCGGGTTTTGCTGATACGGATCCAGCACTAAAGGTTCGTCAAAGGTCAGCTCCACCAGGCCGATGCCGTTCAGCGGCAGAGACTCGACTTCACGCTGGGTCAGGTTGTTAATATCGACCTGGTAGCGGATAGCGTCGACGCGAGCGCGGGTCTTCTTGCCGGCGATTTTGATGTCGTAGCTCTGGCCCGGGGTCAGCGGCTGTTCGGCCATCCACACCACGTCGATGCTGGCGCTTTGTACCGCCGGCAGCGAGGCTTGCGCGTCAACCAGCAGGTCGCCGCGACTGATGTCGATTTCATCTTTCAGCACAAGGGTAATGGCTTCGCCGGCGGCGGCTTCCTGCAGGTCGCCGTCGAAGGTGACGATACGCGCCACGCTCGATTCGACGCCCGACGGCAGCACCTTCAGACGCTGGCCAACCTGCACGGTACCGGAGGCGACCGTGCCGGAGAAGCCGCGGAAATCGAGGTTCGGACGGTTAACATACTGCACCGGGAAGCGCAGCGGCTGGCTCTCGACCACCCGCTGGATCTCTACGGTTTCGAGGACTTCCAGCAGCGTCGGGCCACTGTACCACGGCATATTCGCGCTCTGGCTGGCGACATTATCGCCTTCCAGCGCCGACAACGGCACAAAGCGGATATCAAGGTTGCCCGGCAGCTGCTCGGCAAAGGTCAGATAATCTTCCCGGATCTCGTTGAAGCGCGCTTCGCTAAACTCGACGAGATCCATTTTGTTGACCGCCACTACCAGGTGTTTAATGCCCAGCAGCGTCGAGATGAAGCTGTGACGGCGGGTCTGGTCGAGCACCCCCTTGCGCGCATCGATCAGCAGGATCGCCAGGTCGCAGGTGGACGCCCCGGTGGCCATATTGCGCGTGTACTGCTCGTGCCCCGGGGTGTCGGCGATGATAAATTTGCGCTTTTCGGTCGAGAAGTAGCGATAGGCCACGTCGATGGTGATGCCCTGCTCGCGCTCAGCCTGCAGGCCGTCCACCAGCAGCGCCAGGTCCAGTTTTTCGCCCTGGGTGCCGTGACGCTTGCTGTCGTTGTGCAGCGAAGAGAGCTGGTCTTCATAGATCTGGCGCGTATCGTGCAGCAGGCGGCCAATTAAGGTGCTTTTGCCGTCATCGACGCTGCCGCAGGTCAAAAAACGCAGCAGGCTCTTGTGCTGTTGCGCGTGCAGGTAAGCTTCTACGCCGCCTTCGTTGGCAATTTGTTGGGCAATGGTCGTGTTCATGGCGGCTCCTTAGAAATACCCCTGACGTTTCTTCAGCTCCATCGAGCCGGCCTGGTCGCGGTCAATGACGCGCCCCTGACGTTCGCTGGTGGTCGATACCAGCATCTCTTCAATAATTTCGGGTAGCGTCTGCGCTTCAGACTCCACCGCGCCGGTCAGCGGCCAGCAGCCGAGGGTACGGAAACGCACCATCCGTTTTTCAATCACCTCGCCCGGCTGCAGATCGATACGGTCGTCATCGATCATCATCAGCATACCGTCGCGCTCCAGCACCGGACGCTCAGCGGCCAGATACAGCGGCACGATTTCAATATTTTCCAGATAGATGTACTGCCAGATATCCAGCTCGGTCCAGTTGGAGAGCGGGAAGACGCGGATGCTTTCGCCTTTGTTAATCTGGCCGTTGTAGTTGTGCCACAGCTCCGGACGCTGATTTTTCGGGTCCCAGCGGTGGAAGCGGTCGCGGAAGGAGTAGATGCGCTCTTTCGCGCGGGATTTCTCTTCGTCGCGACGCGCGCCGCCGAACGCGGCGTCAAAGCCGTATTTGTTCAGCGCCTGCTTCAGCCCTTCGGTTTTCATGATATCGGTATGCTTGGCGCTGCCGTGGACAAACGGGTTGATGCCCATCGCCACCCCTTCCGGGTTTTTATGCACCAGCAGTTCACAGCCGTAGGCTTTAGCGGTCCGGTCGCGGAACTCATACATCTCACGGAATTTCCAGCCGGTATCGACGTGCAGCAGCGGGAACGGCAGGGTTCCCGGATAAAACGCTTTGCGCGCCAGATGCAGCATTACGCTGGAATCTTTCCCGATGGAGTACATCATTACCGGGTTAGAAAATTCGGCGGCCACCTCACGAATAATATGGATGCTTTCCGCCTCCAGTTGCCGCAGGTGAGTGAGTCGTTTTTGGTCCATAACCGTTCCTTAAGCCAGATTGACCACCGAAGCGTTAAACCCCTCGGCGGATGATGTATGTTGAAACCAGGCGAGCTGCTGATGCAGCTGCACCACTTCGCCTACCACCAGCAGGGCGGGCATCGGGGCGTCTTTCGCCAGGTGTTCGAGTTGTTGCAATGTGCCGGTTATCGTCTGCTGATCGTCACGGGTGCCGCGGGAAATCACCGCCACCGGCGTGTCGCTGTCGCGACCGTGGGCGATCAGCTGGGCGCTGATTTCCGCTGCCTTCATGGTGCCCATGTAGATCGCCAGCGTTTGTTGGCTCTTCGCCAGCAGCGACCAGTCGAAGGGGGCGCTGTCCGGCTTATAGTGGCCGGTAACAAAGACGGCGCTTTGCGCATAATCGCGATGGGTCAGCGGAATACCGGCGTAGGCTGTCGCCCCGGCGGCAGCGGTGACGCCCGGCACCACCTGGAACGGGATCCCCGCCTCGGCGGCAGCCTGCAGCTCTTCTGCGCCGCGGCCAAAAATAAACGGATCGCCGCCCTTCAGGCGCACGACGGTTTTCCCCGCCTTCGCCGCCTCCACCAGCAGCTGATTGGTTTCATGCTGCGGCACCGAGTGCTCGCCGGCGCGTTTGCCGACGCAAATAAGTTCGGCATCGCGGCGCACCAGCTCGAGAACCGGCTGAGTCACCAGATGGTCGTGGAAAACCACGTCCGCCTGCTGGATCGCCTGCAGACCGCGAAGGGTCAGCAGCCCGGCATCGCCCGGTCCGGCTCCGACCAGAATAATTTCTCCCGTCTCGCGTTCGGGCTTATCCAGCTCATCCTGCAGCGCTTTTTCCGCCTCCGCAGAGTTGCCCGCCACCATCAGGCTGGCGAAGCGGCCGGTAAAGACGCGCTCCCAGAAGCGGCGACGCGCTTCGGTAGTCGTCAGGCGGGTTTTCAGATGGTTGCGCCAGTAACTTGCTGATTCCGCCAGCCGACCGAGATTCGTCGGCAGCAGCGCTTCGATTTTTTCACGCAGAATGCGCGACAGCACCGGCGCTTTACCGCTGGAGGAGATCGCCACCAGCAGCGGCGAACGGTCGACGATAGAAGGGAAAACAAACGAGCACAGCGCCTGGTTATCCACCACGTTGACCAACCGGTAGCGCGCGTTAGCTGCCGCAAATACCCGCTGGTTAAGCGCCTCATCCTCGGTGGCCGCAATCACCAGAAAGACATCATCCACCAGCGAGTCGCTGAATTCCGTCGCCCGCCAGCTGAGTGCCTGGCGCGCAGCCAGATCGGCCAACGCCGGTGACAGCGTTTCAGCGACCACCTGCACCTGCGCCTGGGCGCGCAGCAGGAACTTGATCTTACGTTCAGCAATCTCGCCGCCGCCGATCACCAGCACGGGCCTTTGTTTCAGTTCGGCAAAAAGGGGCAAGTAATCCACGGTGCAACAACTCTCTTACATTCAGCGATACTGCGACTATAGGGTGCGCCTTAGAGCAAATGAAATTACGAAATGGAATGAGTTGTGACACAAAGGAATAACGCGGCGGAAATACAAATATCAAAAAGTGCTTAACGCGCTATTTTTCCGCTATTTAAGAGCAATTGAAATTGTTTAACCGCGGTCACAGTTTCATACTGTACGCGTCAAATTGTCTTGTTCGTGTAAGGACCCCTTATGTTTTCCGCGTTGTGCCGCCGTCTGCTTCCGCTGGCGCTCGGCACCGGTTTTGTTTTTGCCGCCGCCCCCGCATTCAGCGCGCTGGGCGACACCGCCAGTAGCCAGGCCCGCCATATCGCCACCGTCTTCCCGGGACGAATGACCGGAACGCCGCCGGAAATGCTCTCAGCTGACTATCTGCGCCAGCAGTTCGCCCTGATGGGGTATCAGAGCGACGTGCGAAGCTTCAATACCCGCTATATCTATACCGACAGCAATCAGCGCAAGAACTGGCATAACGCCACCGGCAGTACGGTGATCGCCGCCCATGAAGGTAAAGTGCGCCAGCAGATTATTATCATGGCACACCTCGACACCTATGCGCCGCAGAGCGATAAAGACGTGGAGAACAACCTCGGCGGCCTGACGCTGCAGGGCATCGACGACAACGCGATGGGACTTGGCGTATTGCTGGAGCTGGCGGAGCATTTAAAGAACGTCCCTACCCGCTATGGCATCCGCTTTATCGCCACCAGCGGTGAAGAGGAAGGCCGTCTCGGCGCGCAAAACCTGCTGCAGCGGATGAGCGAAGCGGAAAAGAAAAATACCCTGCTGGTGATCAATCTCGATAATCTGGTGGTGGGCGATAAGCTTTACTTCAACAGCGGCCGCAGCACGCCGGCCTCGGTGCGCAAGCTGACCCGCGACCGCGCGCTGGCTATCGCTCGCAGCAAGGGCATCGCCGCCTACACCAACCCGGGACTTAATCCGGCTTATCCGAAAGGCACCAGCTGCTGCAATGACGCCAGCGTCTTCGACAACGCCGGGATCCCGGTGCTGTCGGTCGAGGCGACTAACTGGTCACTCGGCAAAAAAGATGGCTATCAGCAGCGGAGCAAATCGGCCAGTTTCCCGCAGGGAACCAGTTGGCATGACGTCCAGCTGGATAATCAGCAGTATATCGACCACGCGCTGCCGGGGCGCATCGAACACCGCGGACGCGAGGTAGTGAAAGTCATGCTGCCGCTGGTGAAAGAGCTGGCGAAGGTGGAGAAGAAAAGCTAATACGCACAAAAGAACGCGCGTTATCGCCCGCGTGTTCTTTTTGAATTATCACTCAGAGGAAGAGCTAACAGCTTAACCCTCGTGCAATCCGCACTCGCGTTTAAGCCCGAAGAACCGGGTCTCTTCTTCTGCCATGCCCGGCTCCCATTTGCGGGTGGTGTGGGTATCGCCTACCGAGAGATAGCCCTGATCCCACAGCGGGTGGTACTTCAGCCCGTGCTTTTGCAGGTACTGATACACCGTGCGGTTATCCCAGTCGATAATCGGTAGCACCTTGAACACCCCGCGCTGGACCGCCAGCACCGGAAGCGTAGCCCGGCTGCCCGACTGCTCGCGGCGCAGACCGGCAAACCACGTCTGCGCGTTGAGCTCTTTCAGCGCCCGGTTCATCGGCTCAACCTTGTTGATCTCATTGTATTTCTCAATGCCCTCAACGCCCTGCTCCCACAGCTTGCCGTAGCGCGCCTCCTGCCAGGCCGCGCTTTCAGCCGCGCGGTAGACCTTCAGGTTCAGCTTGAGCTTGTCCGTCAGCTCGTCAATAAACTGATAGGTTTCCGGGAACAGGTAGCCGGTATCGGTGAGGATCACCGGAATATCCGGGCGGATCTGATTCACCAGATGCAAACTGACCGCCGCCTGAATGCCAAAGCTCGACGACAGCACATAGTTTCCCGGCAGATTTTCCAGCGCCCACGCCACACGCCCTTCGGCGTCAAGCTTTTCCAGTTGGGCGTTGGTTTCCGCGAGTGCCAGAATGCGTTCCACTTTCGGCAATGCATTAAGCGCGTTTAGATCGAGTACGGACATATGAACCTCGTTTGCCTGTTTTGCCGGACGACACTGCGTTCGTCCGGCCTACGGGTTTCGCTGGCCCGGATCGCTACGCGCCACCGGGCACCAGGATGTTATTCCCAGAAATCGCGGGCTGGGTCGAGCACCGGGCGAATGATGCCCGCACGCACCGTAAAATCGCCGAAGCCTTCACCCGCTTCGCGCTCTTTCGCCCAGCGCCCTACCAGTTCGTCTAGCGAGTCGAGAATTTCCGACTCGGTAATATTCTCACGGTACATCCGCGGGATGCGGGTGCCGTTGCGGTTACCGCCGATGTGCAGGTTATAGCGGCCCGGCGCTTTGCCCACCAGTCCCACTTCCGCCAGCATCGCGCGGCCGCAGCCGTTCGGGCAGCCGGTGACGCGGGTGACGATATGCTCATCGCTCACGCCGTGCTTGCTCATCAGCCCTTCCACCTTGTCGATAAACGACGGCAGGAAACGCTCGGCTTCCGCCATCGCCAGCGGGCAGGTCGGGAAGGAGACGCAGGCCATCGAGTTTTCGCGCTGCGGGGTGACGGCATTCATCAGGCCATGATCCCGCGCCAGCTTCTCGATCCGCGCCTTCTGATCTTCCGGTACGCTGGCGACAATCAGGTTTTGGTTAGCGGTGATGCGGAATTCGCCTTGATGGACCTTAGCAATCTCCAGCAGGCCAGTCTTCAGCGGACGACCCGGATAATCGAGAATGCGGCCGTTTTCAATAAACAGCGTCAGGTGCCACTTATCATCAATCCCCTTCACCCAGCCGATGCGATCGCCGCGGCCGGTAAATTCGTACGGGCGGATCGGCTCAAACTTAATGCCTGCCCGGCGCTCCACTTCCGCTTTGAAGGTTTCGACACCGACGCGCTCAAGGGTGTACTTGGTTTTCGCATTCTTACGGTCGGTACGGTTGCCCCAGTCGCGCTGGGTGGTCACAACCGCTTCCGCCACCGCCAGCGTATGCTCCAGCGGCAGATAACCGAATTCGCTCGCCGTGCGGGCGTAGGTTTTTTTGTTACCATGTTCGATAGAGAGACCGCCGCCCACCAGCAGGTTAAAGCCCACCAGCTTGCCGTTTTCGGCGATCGCCACGAAGTTCATGTCGTTGGCGTGCAGATCGATATCGTTCTGCGGCGGGATCACCACCGTGGTTTTAAACTTACGCGGCAGATAGGTCTGGCCGAGGATCGGCTCTTCGTCGGTAGTGGCGACCTTTTTCTGATCCAGCCAGATCTCGGCATAAGCGCGGGTACGCGGCAGCAGATGCTCGGAGATCTTTTTCGCCCACTCGTAGGCCTCAGCGTGCAGCTGCGACTCGTAGGGGTTGGAGGTGCACAGCACGTTACGGTTCATATCGTTGGCGGTGGCCAGCGCGTCCAGCCCCACCGAGTGCAGCATCTGATGCACCGGCTTGACGTTCTTTTTCAGAATGCCGTGGAACTGAAAGGTCTGCCGGTTGGTCAGGCGAATACTGCCGTAAATGGTGTTCTCAGCGGCAAACTTATCGATCGCCTTCCACTGGGTGGTGGTGATCACCCCGCCCGGCAGACGGCAGCGGAGCAGCATCGCATGACGCGGCTCCAGCTTCTGGGCGGCGCGCTCCGCGCGGATATCGCGATCGTCCTGCTGGTACATGCCGTGGAAACGGATCAGCAGGAAGTTATCGCCTTTAAAACCGCCGGTCAGACCGTCGTTTAAATCTTCCGCAATGGTGCCGCGCAGGTAGTTGCTCTCAAGCTTCATGCGCTCGGCATCGCTCAGTTTACCTTCGACCACTAAAGGCCCCGGATGTTTTTCGCTCATTAGTAGACATCTCGCTGATAACGGCGCTCAACGCGCAGCTCACTTAAAAATTCGTCCGCCGCTTCGGCGTCCATCGCGCCGTATTCGGCAATCACTTCCAGTAAGGTGTTTTCCACGTCCTTCGCCATGCGATTGGCGTCGCCGCAGACATAAATGTGGGCGCCGTCATTGATCCAGCGCCACAGCTCGGCCCCCTGCTCGCGCAGTTTGTCCTGAACATAGATTTTTTGTTGTTGATCGCGGGACCAGGCCAGATCGATACGGGTCAGCAGACCTTCCTTCACATAGCTCTGCCACTCCACCTGATAGAGGAAATCTTCGGTGAAGTGCGGGTTGCCGAAGAACAACCAGTTCTTGCCTTGCGCTCCGTCCGCAGCGCGCTGCTGCATAAAGGCGCGGAACGGCGCAATACCGGTGCCCGGGCCAATCATGATCACCGGGGTCTCCGGGTTGGCTGGCAGACGGAAGTTGTCGTTGTGTTCGATAAAGACACGGACTTCGCCATCCTCTTCCACGCGGTCGGCGAGGAAACTGGAGGCGCCGCCAGCCCGGGCGCGGCCTTCAATTTCATAGCGCACCACGCCCACGGTGACATGCACCTCGCTCTCCACTTCCGCCTGTGAGGAAGCAATGGAGTACAGGCGCGGCGTCAGCGGACGCAGCAGACCGATTAACGCCTCAGCGTCCAGCTGCGCCGGAGAGAAACGGACCATATCGACGATCGGCGTCGCGGCGGCATACTGCTGCAACTGAGCTTTATCGCCCACCAGCGGCAGCAGCGATTCGCTGCGCGTCAGGGTGGCGTAGTTTTCAACGATAGTCGCGGTGTTAACCGTCAGCTCAAAATGCCACTGCAGGGCTTCCGACAGCGGCAGAGTTTTGCCCTCAACGGTCACCGGCTCGTCGCCTTTCAGCCACAGCAGCTCCACCAGCTCTTTCACCAGCTGAGGATCGTTCTGGTACCAGACGCCCAGGGCGTCGCCCGGCTGATAGCGCAGACCGGAATCACCGAGGTCTATTTCGATATGGCGCACATCTTTTTCTGAATTGCGGCCGGTGATTTTCTGATTGACCGACAGGGTCGCCGTCAGGGGCGCTTCTTTGGTATATGGGCTGGTGTGAATATCGTTCACCGCGCCGCTGGTGGCCAGCTGAGCGGGCGCAGCGACCGGCGCACGGGCCTTCAGCGCCTCAACCACGCGCGCGCGCCATTCAGCGGCCGCGGCCTGATATTCAACGTCGGCATCAACGCGATCGAGCAGACGTTCCGCGCCGAGCTCGGCCAGCTTGTTGTCGAAATCTTTGCCGGACTGACAGAAAAATTCATAAGAGGTATCGCCGAGACCAAAGACGGCGAACGCGGTCCCGTCCAGCTTCGGCGCTTTCTTAGAGAACAGGAACTTATGCAATGCGACCGCTTCTTCCGGCGGCTCTCCTTCCCCCTGGGTGGACGTCACTACCACCAGCAGTTTTTCCGCAGCAATTTGTTTGAATTTATAATCGCCTGCATTCACCAGCTTCACGTTCAGCTTCGCCGCCAGCAGATCGTCACGCAGCGCTTCGGCGACGCGGCGGGCGTTGCCGGTTTGCGAGGCGGAAATCAGCGTGATCGTCGGTACCTCGGCGGCCGGGGCGGGTTCGGCTACCGCCGCGCCGGACTGCTGATTCAGCACGCCCCAGAAATAGCCAGATACCCAGGCGAGCTGAGTGGGCGTGAAGTCAGTGGTGGCCGCCTGAAGGCGCGCCAGTTGCTCCGGGTTGAGCGGTAGCAAGTTGGAAGGTGGGGCCTGTGTCGTCATGCGTCGTTTGTTCCAGTAAGCAAAGCTGTTATTCGCACCCTGTCAGCGCGACAAAAACAGAAGAGAATAGAAGGTTAACGGCGGGCATAGTAACAATTAAAGAAGGGATGGAAATAATAAATAACCAAATGGACTAACCTGTTTTAGTTGTAGTTATTAACAACAAAATCGATTAAATAAGCAATTGAAATATAAGAGATTAACTCAAAT
>NZ_JAGRQY010000090.1:0-98327 GCF_018223905.1 Klebsiella sp. 28 | reverse complement strand
TGCGCACCCTGGCGGCCTACGATATCGCCGCCCTGATGGAGTATGGGCAGCTCAGTCTCTATTCCGCCTGCGAGCGGGTGGTGATGGAGAAACTGCCGGCTCTCGGCGGCAGCGGCGGGCTGATAGCCGTCGATCGCGAAGGCAACGTCGTTTTACCGTTTAACAGTGAAGGCATGTACCGCGCCTGGTGCTATGCCGGCGATACGCCGACCATTGGCATTTATCGCGAATAGAACAAGGGAGAGGGCGAGTGTCGCAAACTCACGAAACCGATACCTGCGAAGTGCTGGTGGTGCGCAACCTGAACGTGGCGTTCCGCCAGCAGGATGCGCCGGAGGTGCAGGCCGTGCGTCAGCTTTCCTTCAGCCTGCGCCGCGGCGAGACGCTGGCGATAGTGGGTGAGTCCGGTTCGGGAAAATCGGTGACCGCGCTGGCGCTGATGCGTCTGCTAGACGCGGCCAGCAGCGAGGTGAACAGCGAGGGGCTGTGGTTGCGGCGGCGTAACCGGCAGGTGATCGCGCTCAATGAGCAAACGGACGCTGAGATGCGCCGGGTGCGCGGCGCGGATCTGGCCATGATTTTTCAGGAGCCGATGACCTCGCTGAATCCGGTTTTTACCATCGGCGAGCAGATTGCCGAATCCCTGCGCCTGCACCAGGGGCTGGGGCGCGAAGAGGCGCTGCGCGCGGCGAAAAAGATGCTCGATCAGGTGCGTATTCCCCAGGCGGAAGAGATGCTCTCGCGCTATCCGCACCAGCTCTCCGGCGGCATGCGCCAGAGGGTGATGATCGCCATGGCGCTCTCCTGTCGGCCGGCGGTGTTGATAGCCGATGAGCCAACCACGGCGCTGGATGTCACCATCCAGGCGCAAATTCTGCAACTCATTGCCGTTCTGCAAAAGGAGATGGCGATGGGGGTGATCTTTATCACCCACGATATGGGCGTCGTGGCCGATATCGCCGATCGGGTGCTGGTGATGTATCGCGGTGAGGCGGTAGAGACCGGCAGCGTTGAGGAGATCTTTCGTTCGCCGCAGCACCCGTATACGCAGTCGCTGCTGGCGGCGGTCCCGCGGCTGGGGGAGATGCGTGGCCAGGATCTGCCGCGCCGTTTTCCGCTGCCGGGCCAGCCGCTGGCGGAGAGCGAAACGCCCGATACGGTAGTCGCCGGCGAGCCGATCCTGCAGGTGCGTGACCTGGTGGCCCGTTTTCCGGTGCGCGGCGGGCTGCTCAATCGCGTGACGCGCGAAGTGCATGCGGTGGAGAAGGTCAGTTTTGATCTCTGGCCGGGAGAGACCCTGTCGCTGGTGGGCGAGTCCGGCTGCGGCAAGTCGACCACCGGCCGGGCGCTGCTGAGGCTGGTAGAGACCCAGGGAGGCACCATTACCTTCGACGGTCAGCGGATCGATACCCTCGCCGGCGGCAAGCTGCAGGCTCTGCGGCGCAATATTCAGTTTATTTTTCAGGATCCTTACGCCTCGCTTGATCCGCGTCAGACGGTCGGCGATTCGATTATGGAGCCGCTGCGGGTGCATGGCCTGCTGCGTGGGGAAGCAGCGCGTGAGCGGGTCGCCTGGCTGCTGAAGCGCGTGGGGTTGCAGCCGGAGCATGCCTGGCGCTATCCCCATGCCTTTTCCGGCGGCCAGCGGCAGCGGATCTGCATTGCCCGCGCGCTGGCGCTGAATCCGAAGGTGGTGATAGCCGACGAGTCGGTGTCGGCCCTGGATGTCTCCATTCGGGCGCAGATTATCAATCTGATGCTCGACCTGCAGCGCGAGATGGGCATCGCGTTTCTGTTTATTTCCCATGATATGGCGGTGGTGGAGCGCATCAGCCACCGCGTAGCGGTGATGTATCGCGGTCGCATTGTCGAAATAGGCCCGCGCCGCGCGGTGTTTGAAAACCCGCAGCACCCCTATACCCGTAAGCTCATGGCCGCCGTACCGGTGGCCGACCCGGGCCACCGTCATCCGCAGCGGGTCCTGCTGTCTGATGACGTCCCGGGCAATATTTATAAGCGGGGCGAGGAGATCGCCAGCGTGCCGTTGCAGCAGGTTGGGCCGGGCCACTTCGTCGCCCGCGAATCCGCCGATGTGCTGGGCAGAACATAACAACACATAACGCATCTTTTCAGGAGAACACGATGACACAACCTGTTTCACGCAAATGGTGGCTGGCGCTGAGTATCGCGGCAGCCCTGGCGAGCGCTCCCGCCTTTGCCGCCAAAGATGTGGTGGTGGCGGTCGGGTCTAACTTCACGACCCTCGACCCCTATGATGCCAACGATACCCTGTCGCAGGCGGTGGCGAAGTCCTTTTATCAAGGCCTGTTCGGCCTTGATAAAGAGATGAAGCTGCAAAACGTTCTTGCTGAGAGCTATACCGTGTCACCGGACGGCCTGGTGTACACCGTTAAGCTGCACAGCGGGGTGAAATTCCAGGATGGCACTGACTTTAACGCCGAGGCGGTAAAGGCTAACCTCGATCGCGCGAGTAACCCGGATAACCATCTCAAGCGCTATAACCTGTATAAAAATATTGCCAGTACCGAGGCGGTCGATCCGACTACGGTCAAAATTACCCTGAAGCAGCCCTTCTCGGCGTTTATTAACATTCTCGCCCATCCGGCGACAGCGATGATTTCGCCGGCGGCGCTGAAAAAATATGGTAAGGATATCGGCTTCCACCCGGTGGGCACCGGGCCGTATAAGCTCGACACCTGGAACCAGACGGATTTTGTGAAGGTCAGCAAGTTCGATGGGTACTGGCAGCCGGGGCTGCCAAAGCTGGATTCTATCACCTGGCGTCCGGTGGTGGATAACAATACCCGGGCGGCGATGCTGCAGACCGGCGAGGCGCAGTTCGCCTTCCCGATCCCTTACGAACAGGCGCCGCTGCTGGCGAAAAACAGCAAACTGGAGCTGGTGGCCAGCCCGTCGATCATGCAGCGCTACATCAGCATGAACGTGACGCAGAAGCCGTTCGATAATCCGAAGGTACGGGAAGCCATCAACTATGCGATTAACCGTCAGGCGCTGGTGAAGGTAGCGTTCGCCGGCTACGCCACCCCGGCGACCGGAGTGGTGCCGCCGTCGATCGCCTATGCCCAGACCTACCCCGCCTGGCCATACGATCCGGCGAAAGCGCGCCAGCTGCTGAAAGAGGCGGGCTACCCTAACGGTTTCAGCACCACGCTGTGGTCATCACATAATCACAGCACCGCGCAGAAAGTACTGCAGTTCACCCAGCAGCAGCTGGCGCAGGTGGGGATTAAGGCGCAGGTGACGGCGATGGACGCTGGTCAGCGGGCGGCGGAAGTGGAAGGTAAAGGGCAGAAAGAGAGCGGGGTACGGATGTTCTATACCGGCTGGTCCGCCTCCACCGGTGAAGCCGACTGGGCGCTGTCGCCGCTGTTCGCCTCGCAAAATTGGCCGCCGACGCTGTTTAATACCGCGTTTTACAGCAACCCGCAGGTGGATAACGCGCTGAGCGAGGCGCTGAAAACCACCGATCCGCAACAGAAAACCAAACTCTATAAAGAGGCGCAGGATATTATCTGGAAAGAGTCGCCGTGGGTGCCGCTGGTGGTCGAGAAACTGGTCTCCGCCCACAGCAAGAACCTCACCGGTTTCTATATCCAGCCGGATACCGGCTTTAGCTTCGAACAGGCGGACCTGACGCCGTGATCATGTTCATCTCCATGCGTCCTCTCTCCCGGAATGGGAGGGAGCGATGCTGAATTATGTGATTAAGCGCCTGCTGGGCCTGATCCCCACTCTGCTTATCGTCGCGGTGCTGGTGTTTCTGTTCGTCCATATGCTGCCCGGTGACCCGGCGCGGCTGATTGCCGGACCTGAGGCCGATGCCCAGGTGGTGGCGATGGTGCGCCAGCAGCTGGGGCTTGACCAGCCGCTGCATGTCCAGTTCTGGCACTATATCACCAACGTGCTGCGCGGCGATTTTGGCATTTCCATGGCCTCGCGGCGTCCCGTTGCCAGTGAGATTGCCAGTCGCTTTATGCCCACGCTGTGGCTGACGCTGGCCAGCATGAGCTGGGCGGTACTGTTCGGGATGGCGGCGGGGATTGCGGCCGCGGTGTGGCGCAATCGCTGGCCCGACCGTCTGGGAATGGCGCTGGCGGTGAGCGGCATTTCGTTTCCGGCTTTTGCCCTTGGTATGCTGCTGATGCAGGTGTTTTCGGTTGAGCTGGGCTGGCTGCCGACGGTGGGGGCCGACAGCTGGCGGCACTATATTTTGCCGTCGTTGACCCTTGGCGCGGCGGTGGCGGCGGTCATGGCGCGCTTTACCCGCGCGTCATTCGTCGATGTGCTGCATGAAGACTATATGCGTACCGCCCGGGCGAAGGGGGTGAGCGAAACGCGGGTGGTGCTCAAGCATGGTCTGCGCAATGCGATGATCCCGGTGGTGACCATGATGGGGCTGCAGTTCGGCTTTCTGCTCGGCGGGTCGATCGTTGTGGAGAAGGTGTTTAACTGGCCGGGGCTTGGGCGCTTGCTGGTCGATTCGGTGGAGATGCGCGATTACCCGGTGATTCAGGCGGAAGTGCTGCTCTTTTCGCTGGAGTTTATTCTTATCAATTTAGTGGTGGATGTGCTGTACGCGGCCATAAACCCGGCTATCAGGTATAAGTAAGGTGCGATTGCTTAACTGGAGAAGGCAGGCGGCGCTGAACGCCATGCCGGGCATCAGACCCGGCGAGATCCATACCCCCTGGCATGAGTTCTGGCGGCGCTTTCGTCGCCAGCCGGTGGCGATGGGCGCTGGTATTTTCGTGCTGTTGCTGATTGCGGTAGCCATCGTTGCCCCATGGATAGCGCCGTATGATGCGGAAAATTATTTCGACTACGACCGTCTGAACGAGGGACCTTCGCTGGTGCACTGGTTCGGAGTCGACTCCCTGGGACGGGATATTTTCAGCCGGGTGCTGGTCGGGGCGCAGATCTCGCTGGCCGCCGGGGTACTGGCGGTGCTGATTGGCGCGGCCATCGGCACGGTGCTTGGGCTGCTGGCTGGCTACTATGAGGGCTGGTGGGACCGGCTCATTATGCGACTTTGCGACGTGTTGTTCGCCTTTCCGGGGATCCTGCTGGCGATCGCGGTGGTCGCCGTCATGGGCAGCGGGATGACCAACGTGATCATCGCCGTGGCGATCTTCTCGATCCCGGCGTTTGCTCGTCTGGTGCGCGGCAATACGCTGGTTCTGAAGCAGCAGACCTTTATTGAATCGGCGCGCAGCATCGGCGCCAGCGACGCCACCATTCTGTTCAACCATATTCTGCCGGGGACGGTGTCATCGATCGTGGTTTATTTCACGATGCGCATTGGGGTATCGATTATTTCGGCGGCCAGTCTGTCGTTTCTTGGCCTCGGCGCGCAGCCGCCCACCCCGGAGTGGGGCGCGATGCTCAACGAAGCGCGGGCGGATATGGTGATGTCTCCGCACGTGGCGCTCTTTCCGGCGGTGGCGATTTTCGTGACCGTGCTGGCGTTTAATCTGCTGGGAGATGGCCTGCGCGATGCGCTGGATCCGAAGTTAAAGGGGTAGGATGAGGGAAAGCTCCGCCGGGAGTCCTTTATGTTATCTGCGGCTTCAGCGCACATTGCGCTTCCGGATAATTTTCTGCGTTAGGTCTCTCATGGCGCAGGGAGCGGTGTGAGGCGGAAACGACCGCCGGACGGTTCCCTCTCCTCCCGGGAGAGGGCCAGGGTGAGGCGAAGCATCGCTGGAAAGTCCTTTATGTTATCTGTGGCTTCAGCGTAGTTTGCGCTCCCGGTTAATCGTCTGCGTTATGTCTCTTATGGCGCAGGGAGCGCACAGGGGGCGGCCAGTCGCCGCCGCCCCCTGTACCCCCGGGCTCCGGCCAGCAACATCGCCACTGCGTGGTGCCTTCGACTTATCCCTGCAGGCTTCGGGTCGGGCCGAGGCAGCGCCCCTGCAAAACACGGCCCTCAGCCCGCATCCATGCGGGCTGCCCCGGCCTTCCGGGAACGTCTCAGCGATGTTGAGGCCGCCAGCACCGGCAGTTTCAGCAACAATGGTGAATAAATTAACGGCAGGCCGCACGAACTGTAGGCCGGGTAAGGCGTTAGCCGCCACCCGGCAATATGAAGGCATGATGACTGATAAATTACCCGGCGGCGCTGCGCTTGCGCGGACCTGGGGGTGAGCCTACGGGAGGACTCCGTAGGCCGTGGAATGCGCTAAGCCGCTATCCGGGAAGCTGGACTAGACCCGGGTACCCCACAGGTCGTATTCGTCGGCATGCTCGACTTTCACCCGCAACACGTCGCCCGGCTTAACGCGGGTTTCGCCGTTCAGGTACACCGCGCCGTCGATTTCCGGAGCGTCGGCCATGCTGCGTCCGATAGCGCCTTCTTCATCAACTTCATCTACCAGCACCAGGATTTCGCGCCCCACTTTCTCCTGCAGACGCTCGGCAGAGATCTGTTGCTGCAGCTGCATAAAGCGGTTCCAGCGCTCTTCTTTCACCTCTTCCGGCACCTGGTCCGCCAGCTCGTTGGCGGTAGCGCCTTCAACCGGGCTGTACTTGAAGCAGCCGACGCGGTCGAGACGCGCCTCTTTCAGGAAGTCGAGCAGCATCTGGAAATCTTCTTCCATTTCGCCCGGGAAGCCCACAATAAAAGTGGAGCGCAGGGTCAGATCCGGGCAAATTTCACGCCACTGCTTAATGCGCGCCAGCTGACGGTCCGCAGAACCTGGACGCTTCATCAGCTTCAGAATACGCGGGCTGGCGTGCTGCAGCGGAATATCGAGGTACGGCAGAATCTTGCCTTCCGCCATCAGCGGGATCACATCGTCAACGTGCGGGTACGGGTAGACATAGTGCAGGCGTACCCAGATGCCGAGCTTCGCCAGCTCTTCGCACAGACTGACCATGCTGGTCTTCACCGGCATACCGTTGTGGAAGCCGGTGCGGTGCTTGACGTCGACGCCGTAGGCGGAGGTGTCCTGCGAAATCACCAGCAGCTCTTTCACGCCGGCGTCAGCGAGGCGTTTGGCTTCGGCCAGCACTTCGCCAATCGGACGGCTCACCAGATCGCCACGCATGGACGGGATGATGCAGAAGGTGCAGCGATGGTTGCAGCCTTCAGAAATTTTTAAGTAGGCGTAGTGGCGCGGCGTCAGCTTAACCCCCTGTTCCGGCACCAGGCTCAGGAACGGGTTGTGCTTCGGCTTCGGCGTATAATGGTGGACATGCTCCAGCACCTGCTCATAGCTGTGCGGACCGGTGATCTCCAGCACCTTCGGATGCACTTCGCGGATCTGATCCTCTTTCGCGCCGAGACAGCCGGTGACGATTACCTTGCCGTTCTCTTTCAACGCTTCGCCGATCGCTTCCAGCGATTCCTGCACAGCGCTATCAATAAAGCCGCAGGTGTTAACGATCACCATATCGGCGTTGTCGTAGGTCGGTACGACGTCATAACCTTCGGTGCGCAGTTCGGTCAGGATACGCTCTGAGTCCACGAGGTTTTTCGGGCAGCCCAGGGAGACGAAGCCGATTTTCGGCTGATGCGTGACATTGCTCATAGCTTAAAAAGTGTTCAATTATTGGAGTGGTCAGGGCAGGAATTCTACAGATCTTTGCGAAAAAGAGTATAGCTCCGTCGCGGTTAATGGTGAAAAAGCGCCCCCGACCTGTCTTTTACGCCCCCGACCGCCAGAGCGGATCCCACACGCCCCGGAGCAGAGGGGCGGGACACGCTTCTGACAAGCCGCGCGCGCAGGTGGCTCAAGCCCGGCGTGGCTGCCGGGCAGAGACTTATTGCGCCGGGTTAATGGCCGCGGAGGGGGTGGCGCCGGGTTTTTTCGGCTCGCGCTTATCCTGCAGCGTGAAAATAGAGATCAGGGTAAAGAGCCCGGCGACGCTGCCGAGAATCAGATAGGTGTTGGCGAAGCCAATGGTATCGTACAGATAGCCTGCCAGCGGAGAGTAAATAGCGGTGGCGATCGAGGCGACGAACAGCACCAGCAAATAGACCGTCGAAGAGAGCTTGTGGTCGAAGTTGGCGGCGATGAATTTAAAGACCGATACCAGAATCAACGGCTTCTCCAGAGCATGCATCATTTTCACCGCACCAATCCACACCGGGCCGAGGGGCACGGCTGAGCCGACAATACGTACCGACATGATCAGCCCGGCGATGATCAGCGCCCATTTGGCGCCGGTCCGGTTAACAAACCATGGCATCAGGCAGAGGAACAGGGTTTCACCGCAGACCTGAATAGACGCGAGGATCCCGTACCAGCGGTTGCCTTCCTCCGGCGTCGGGAACTGTAGCGAGAAGTACTGGGCAAACTGCTGATCGTAGGTGTCGTAAATCTGCGTGACGAACAGGGTAAAGAGCAGCAGCATCCAGAACTGACCATTCTTCGCCAGCTCAAGGGCATGAGAGACCTTCAGCGATTCGCTTCGCGCCACATCGGCGTCGGTTAATTCAATTTTGGTTAGCATAAAGCAGATGGCGGCGATGACAATGGCGAGGCTGGCGAGCCAGAAGGCCAGATTAGGATTGCTGTCGATATATTTACCCACAATCCAGGCCGCCGCTGCCCAGCCTAACGAGCCCCACATCCGCACACGACCATATTCGAACTGATAGCGCCGGGAAATCTTATCGATATAAGAGTCGATTACTCCGCAGCCGGAGTTAAAGATGATCCCCAGATAGATCCCTCCCAGCAAGGCGCCAAACCAAAAGTTGTGCACCAGCAGCGGCGCGTAAACGTAGATAAAGAAGGGGCCCACCGGCAGGAGCAGGGCGACCAGCAGCCAGATAAGCCGTTTTTTCAGGCCGAACTTGTCAGAGATAAAGCCGAAGAAAGGCTGCATCAGCAGGGCGATAAAGGCGTTGACCGAGTAAAGCAGCCCGGTCTTCGTGGCGCTGATGCCAAGATGCTGGGTGGTCCAGATAACGAAGAAAGCCATGGTCGACGACCAGGCGAACAGGTAGAGGAAATCGAAAAGACTCAACAGAAAGTAGTTTCTTTTACCGGACGTCATGTTTCAGTTCCTTGCAAATGGGCAGAGAGAATTTCAGCGATTCGCGGGCCGCGTTCGCTGTTTTCCTGACATGTTATACGTATTACATTAATTATTTGTTATGACATCCTAATTGACGATGGTGCAACAGGTCATATGAGGTATTGTGATCATTGCTGCACTAATTTTGTCTCTTATTGCCATTTTCTGTTTATTAATTTCATATTGAAATTAATTGTGATCGTATAACATTTTTTTGTTATACACCCTACAATGCGTTAAAGTTGCCACATTGTAAATGATGTTAAAGAACTGGGGATTATTGACCTGGCGCATCATTTTGCACAAAAAATAACCGTATTATGGAAAGGGTAAAGGACGACAGAGGAGGAACCGTGATGACCGTTGACAGACTATACCGCCACCTTCTGCAGAAGCTTATTAACGCCAATATCGATATTGACACCTATCTGCAACTGCGAAAGGCCAAAGGCTACATGTCAGTCAGCGAAAATGACCATCTGCGTGATAACTTGTTTGAGCTTTGCCGTGAAATGCGTGCGCAGGCGCCGCGCCTGCAGAATGCCATTTCACCGGAGGAGAGGGATGTCCTTCGCCTGGCCGGCGAATCGGTCGCCGCCGCTGCACTATGCCTGATGAGCGGGCATCATGATTGTCCGCTATACATCGCTGTTAACGTAGAGAAGCTAGAACGCTGTCTGACAGGATTGACCTCAAATATTCATAAATTGAATAAATTGGCGCCAATCACTCATGCCTGATCGGCTGAAACCCAGGGGAAGTGAACGCTTCCCCTGTTAAAGGTTATGTAAAAATCCCCGCGCAAATTTCCCCGCTGGCTACCCTTTAGCCCAGAGCTGACGAAAGGAGAATGCCATGCGTCCGATCCCACTGCTGTTGATATTGAGCGCCTTAGCGCTACCAGCCCTGAGCCAGGCCGCGGTGCGGGTGGAGGTATTGCAAAACCGGCTGGCCCAGCCGTGGGGCATGGCCTTTCTGCCTGACGATCAGGGCATACTGATCACCCTGCGCGGCGGCGAGCTCAAGCGCTGGCAGCCGGGTAAAGGTCTGTCGGCGCCGATAGCCGGCGTGCCGCAGGTATGGGCCAACGGCCAGGGTGGCCTACTGGACGTGGCGCTGGCCCCGGATTTCGCCCAGTCGCGGCGGGTGTGGCTGAGCTNNGAGCTATGCGGAAAGCGACGCCAGCGGTAAGGCGGGCACCGCGGTGGGCTATGGGCGGTTGAGCGAGGATGCCACGCAGCTGACGAACTTTACCGTGGTCTTTCGCCAGCAGCCGAAGCTCTCCGTCGGCAATCATTTTGGCGGCAGGCTGGTGTTCGACGGCAAAGGATATTTGTTTATCGGGCTGGGCGAAAATAATCAGCGCGCCACCGCCCAGGATCTCAGCAAGCTGCAGGGGAAAGTGGTCCGCCTGACGGAGACCGGAGGTGTACCGCCGGATAACCCTTTTGTCGGCCGGGCTGACGCCAGGCCGGAGATCTGGGCTTACGGCATCCGTAATCCGCAGGGCATGGCGATGAATCCCTGGAGCGAGGCGCTGTGGCTGAACGAGCATGGCCCGCGTGGCGGAGATGAAATTAATATTCCGCAGGCGGGGAAAAATTACGGCTGGCCGCTGGCGACGCACGGTATTAACTACAGCGGCCTGCCCATTCCGGAAGCAAAAGGCAAAACGGTTCCGGGGACCGAACCTCCCCTGTATGTCTGGCCGGTCTCTCCCGGGGTGAGCGGGATGGCCTTTTATTCGGCGCCGACCTTTCCCCAGTGGCAGCATAAGCTGTTTATCGGCGCGCTGAAGGAGACATCGCTGATTGTCCTGGCGGTGGACGGTAATCAGGTCCGCGAGGAGGGGAGATTACTGGAGGCGCGCGGAAAACGCATCCGCGATGTTCGCGTGGGACCCGACGGCTATCTGTACGTTTTAACCGACGAGTCTAACGGCGAGCTATTGCGGTTGAGTCCCGAGGCTTAGCCTCAGGTCACCGGGATCTGCACTACTTCGCGCCAGGCAGGACGTTGGCTAATCTGCTGATACCAGCGCTGCAGATGGGGCCGCGGTTGCCAGCTGTCGAGGATCGACAACAGATTGTAGACGAAGGGAGCGACGGCAATATCGCCAAGGCCGAACTGCTCGCCGGAGAGCCACGGCATTTTGGCCAGTTCGTCATCCAGCATGGCGAACAGCGCTTCGCAGGCGCTGATCCCCGCGGCGATGGCCGCCGGGTCGCGCTGCTCCGGTGGCGTTCTCACCAGGCCCATTAATACCGGGCGATGGGCGGGTGAGAGGGTGCCGTTGGACCAATCCATCCACTTTTCCCCTTGCGCGCGCTGCGCCGGCGCGGCCAGCCACAGACGGTCAACGCCATACTGGGCCGCCAGGTAGCGAATAATCGTATTTGATTCCCACAATACTACCCCGGTGGCATCGTCCTTTAACAACGGCACCAGCCCGTTCGGGTTCATCGCCAGATATTCCGGGTCATGATTGAGACCAAACTCCAGCCCGGCGAGGATCTGCTGATAAGGCAGATCCAGCTCCTCCAGCACCCAGCGTACTTTCTTCACGTTGGTCGAGTTATTACGTCCCCACAGTGTAATCATTTTCGCTCCTGAGTTTGTTTCACTGCCGTTGCAGCGCGATCGGCGATCATGTTGGGATAAAGTTAAAAATCCGGCAAGCTTTTTTATTTGGCTGTTATTAAAGGTTTTTATGCTTACTCCCTTCAGCCAGGGGCACTCCTGGGTTACAGGGCCCGGAAAGTGTTTTTACTATTTTACAGGAGTAATATCTATAGGGTGTTACGCTACGAAGGAAAGGGCGTGAATATGGTGTATATTATTGATAATTAAAGCTTTAAATCATGCATGCATCTATAAAAACGCTCCCTCTCCGTCTCGGTTAAAATCTCAATGTCGCCTGAGGGTATAATTTGATGCTGATTATTGCATCGCAATCATCTGAGGAACACAGGTTAATATTAATAAATAGAAAGTCAGTGAAAGAATTATATTTTTACAGGGATGAACTGTTGTTTTTATCGATCGGATATACATCTTTTTCATCCCACCCAGAAAAAATAGACCATGAGAGGCGCCGACTGGCTGGAAGATATTCTGAAAAATAGCAAAAAAAACCCAGTGACTGGCACTGGGGAGTAAATTTACTCAGGGTTGCATGCTGTTCTCAAGATAATATTCGAGTCTCGAAGTATGGGTTAACCAAAGGTAACCATCAACTTCCATACAGACTACATGGGAAATATACTGTATTAAATAACCAGGAATCCACCCTTACTTTTGTGCTATTTATCTTACCTGGGTAATCACGGCGGGGGTAAGTGGTATATAATGCAATAATCAGTATTTGAATCTATAGCGTTAAACGAGCAGAGCCTGGTAGAGGACTTTACTTTCCCCGGAAGGATTTGAAAAAGGCGGTTAAAATGAATGACTGATAAGGATGGCCAGCATACTATCGCGGTGCTATCAAAACATCCCTGCAAAACGAAATAGGGATAAAAGAAGCACTGGCGAACTGCAGTCTGGAAGAGCGAGTCGTAGAGCTCGATATGGCATCGGACGAGAAGGGTAGGAGATTACCCGGGAAGAGATGTTAACCTTTTCATCAAACCGGCGTGATTAATAACGGGCAACAGAATCAGAGCGGCCCGGGGTTTTGAGAGCAATACTTCTGTAAAGGCCACGGCTGTGGATGCGCTGTTATGAATGTATTTGTAAAATTTATCACCATCCAGAGTCGCCTTGAAAAAAAAAGCCCAGCGACAGGCTGGGGTGTAATTACACGCATAAAGGGATATGCCATTTTCAACACAATATGCGAATCTTAATTTATGGAATAACTGCGGGTGAGCTACCCGCTTCCATAAAGATTGCAGGGGAAACTATACTGTATTTAATGACCAGGAATCCATCCTTATCGATGTGCTATTTTTCTTACTTGTGTAATACGGAAAGGGAAAATAGCCCGATAAACTATCTTTTACCGATATGCCGACTAAAACAGGAAAGCCGTCTGCCTGCTTATCCAGTGGGCGAATAATTCATATCATTAGCGGGAGGCTCTCCCTTCCTGACCTCAATTCCTGATGGTGGCGTATAGAGGGGATAGCTGATTGATATCCTTTATCAAGGAGATTGCGCCTCCATCGGCGGAATGCTATGGCAATCGAAGCCCTGCTGAACATGGCGATCAGGCAGGCCCGATGGAGAGAAAAGTGCGGGCGTTGTTGCTAATTTCCTGAGACGGGCGTAATGACCGTCTCAAGCATAGCCCGGGAGTTCTCAACTGCATTTCAGGCGTAAATACGGCCTACAGAACCTTCAGGTTTATATTTAAGCGTCTGAGACTTCTACAGCAGCAAGCCAGATGTGGTTATTGTGAGTTCGGAAGTTGAACTGGGCCTCATGGAATGCAACCGGGCCGACATTTTGAGTTTTGTGAAGGGTATCAGCAGTAACAACCATCCCCGGTTCTCAGGTGAAGGGGGTAGGGGCGACGCGACTGGATATCACTGGCCAGGCTTTCGCTTACCCCACACGGCCCCGCCATAATGTGAATCTATGACCAGGCAAACCACAATGAAAGACACGCTTGCGACGTCTCTTTAGTAGCATTTTCCCCGAAGAGAAGTGAGCTATGTCATTGAAATTTCGGTGACTAATTGGTTTTGAAAGGCGATTTTTTTCTTGCCATAATAAAGTTAACATTAAGGCGATTACGATCAAAAAAATTGTTCTGATTAAAGCACAGCGGCATGTTATTGCGTAAACTTTAAAAACTTTACCAACTCGCTGTTTCTTTAAGGTCATTTGTACGCTTTACTCACCGGGCAGGAACAGGACGACGGTTTTATTGCCTTATGCCGGCTGGTGCTGCTGCTATCGGTCGGCCTGCTGCTGGTCGGCGCCTGGTATGTACCGGCAGACTGGCATGAAAAAGCCGTCTATATCGCGGCATGGTTTGTCTGCTTATATGGCGCATCGGCAACCCCCGAACGGACCCGCATCGCCCGCGCGATGCAAAAAACGGAATAAGCGCCGCCCCGAGGCGCGTAAAAGGTAAAAAGTGATGGAAAACAAGCACGCGACGTATTCTCCTGCGTTTCATTTGATCTCCTGGATTGCCCTGATCGGCGGCATCGTCACCTATCTGGTGGGGCTGTGGAATGCCGATATGCAGTTGAATGAGAAAGGCTATTATTTTGCCGTCCTGGTACTGGGGCTGTTTGCCGCGGCATCTTATCAAAAGACGGTGCGCGATAAGTATGAAGCCATTCCGACCACCGCGCTGTACTACACCACCTGTCTGGTGGTCTTCGTTATCGCTGTAGGTCTGCTGGTTATCGGACTGTGGAATGCCACTCTGCTGCTCAGCGAGAAAGGGTTCTATGGGCTGGCGTATTTTTTGAGCCTGTTTGGCGCTGTTGCGGTACAGAAAAACGTGCGTGATGTCTGGGACCCGACGCGCTTACGGGAACCTCTCAGCGTGACGGAAGAGGGGCCTGAGACGTAAGTCGGGCCCCTCCGGGCGGCGGACCGTTAGCTGACCAGCCGGCGGCTATCAATCCGCTGCACCAGGCCTGACAGCAGCAGGCTGCCGAGCAGGGCGGCGCTAAATATCCACACAATATCCAGCAGCGGCCAGCGGGATAGCTCCAGATGGCTGGCGCGCAGCGCATGCACTATCAGGGCATGAAAGCCGTAGATCCCCAGCGAATGTCGCGCAATGCAGGCGATACCGGGCAGGGGACGCGCGTTAAGCCAGTTTTTGGCCAGCGTCAGCAGGGTGACCGCGCAAACAAACACCGCCGGTCCGCAGTAGAGATACCAGGTGTCGCCGAAGTCTCCGCGCCAGCGCAGCTCATGCAGCGTGCCGCGGGAAATGACCCACACGGCGGCGATGAACAGCGCGGCGCAGAGCGGTGTTAGCCATTTTTTATCGGTGTCCAGGGCGCCAATGGCTCTGCCCAGCACGCCGTAGAGCACGTAGTAGAAGGTGTCGCCGTTGATATAGAGGTTGACTGGCAGCCACTCAATCCCGGCGGCTTTAACGCTGACCATATTGGGGTTGGCCAGAATGCCGAGGATCGCCATCAGCGCCAGCAGCATTGTGCTACTGGTGGACTTAACCTGAAGCAGCGGCGAGAGCAGGTAGATGACGGTGATAGCAAAGAAAAACCACAGATGGTAGAAGACGGGCTTCTGCAGCAAATTCTTTAACGACAGCTCGACGTTGATATGGGTAAACAGCGTGATATACAGCAGAGATAGCGCGCTATAGAACGCAATGCACAGGCCAATCCGCCAGAAATGGCGCGGCTGGGCGCTGCGTTCCCCAAAAAAGAGGTAGCCCGAGATCATAAAAAACAGCGGCACGCTGACGCGGGAGGCGGAATTGAGCAGATTGGCGATATCCCATTGCAGCAGGGTAATCGCATGGGGGTGAGTGATATACCAGCTGGTGCTGTGGATCATCACCACCATCATGCAGGCGATGCCGCGCAGGTTGGTGATCCAGTGTATCTTTTCTTGCATCAGTCCCTCAATGTCTGCTGGCGAAATAAGATATGACCTGCCCGGTTTCCCGGTGTCGCAATAGATTAGTCTGAGTTTTCGGTCACAGACTTGTCGCAGTTTCATGATATTCGCAAAATACCTGTAATACTGAATCTTTAAGATAACAACTTGCTAACAAGGCGGTGGAGGAGAACGTGGTGAAAGGTGTTGTTTCCGTCATGCTGGTGCTGCTCCTCGCGGGCTGCAGCGAGACCGTCTCCCCGCCGACGCAAAAAGCGCAGCGCGCTCGTATTACGCCGCAAACCACGCTCAATATGGCGCAGCTTTGCAAGGATCAGGCGGCTATCCGCTATAACACGCAAACGCAGCTCGTTGACGTGAACCACTTTGAACAATTCCAGGCGAGCTATGAGCTTTCTGGCCGTACCGGCAAGAATGAGCGTTTCATCTGTTCCTTTGACCCGGACGGCCAGTTTATGCATCTTTCGATGCGCTGAATCGACCCCGCCTGGCGTAAATTTCGTCCGTTTTCCTGAAACAACGCCGTTTCGTACTGTATATCTCGCAGCCAGCGGGTATACTGACTCCTTCCTTTAAATCCACACGTATCCAGCACGAAATCATATGCAAAAGTTTGATACCAGGACCTTCCAGGGCCTGATCCTGACCTTACAGGATTACTGGGCTCGTCAGGGCTGCACCATTGTTCAACCACTGGACATGGAAGTCGGCGCCGGCACCTCTCACCCGATGACCTGCCTGCGCGCGTTAGGACCGGAGCCGATGGCGACCGCCTACGTGCAGCCTTCCCGTCGTCCAACCGATGGCCGCTATGGCGAAAACCCGAACCGTTTACAGCACTACTATCAGTTCCAGGTGGTGATTAAACCCTCTCCGGACAACATCCAGGAGCTGTACCTCGGGTCGCTGAAAGAGCTGGGTATGGACCCGACTATCCACGACATTCGCTTTGTCGAAGACAACTGGGAAAACCCGACGCTGGGCGCCTGGGGTCTGGGCTGGGAAGTGTGGCTCAACGGCATGGAAGTGACGCAGTTCACCTACTTCCAGCAGGTCGGCGGCCTCGAGTGTAAGCCGGTGACCGGCGAGATCACCTACGGTCTGGAGCGTCTGGCGATGTACATCCAGGGTGTGGACAGCGTCTATGACCTGGTCTGGAGCGATGGCCCGCTGGGGAAAACCACCTATGGCGACGTGTTCCACCAGAACGAAGTGGAGCAGTCCACCTATAACTTCGAATATGCCGACGTCGACTTCCTGTTCACCTGCTTCGAACAGTATGAGAAAGAGGCCCAGCAGCTGCTGGCGCTGGAGACCCCGCTGCCGCTGCCGGCCTACGAGCGTATTCTGAAAGCGGCTCACAGCTTCAACCTGCTGGATGCGCGTAAAGCCATCTCCGTCACCGAGCGTCAGCGCTATATCCTGCGCATTCGCACCCTGACTAAAGCAGTGGCGGAAGCGTACTACGCTTCCCGTGAAGCGCTCGGCTTCCCGATGTGCAACAAGAATAAATAAGAGGCGGCCATGTCTGAGAATACTTTTCTGGTGGAAATCGGCACTGAAGAGCTGCCACCAAAAGCGCTGCGCAGCCTGGCGGAATCTTTTGCTGCGAATGTGACCGCGGAGCTGGATAACGCTGGCCTTGCGCACGGTAAAGTGGAATGGTTTGCCGCCCCGCGTCGTCTGGCGCTGAAGGTGGCCAACCTGGCGGCGGCGCAAGCCGATCGCGAAGTGGAAAAACGCGGCCCGGCTATTGCCCAGGCGTTCGATGCCGAAGGCAAGCCAAGCAAAGCGGCCGAAGGCTGGGCGCGCGGCTGCGGTATCACCGTCGATCAGGCCGAACGTCTGACCACGGACAAAGGCGAGTGGTTGCTGTATCGCGCCCATGTGAAGGGCGAAAGCACCGAAGCGCTGCTGCCGAACATGATTGCCAGCTCGCTGGCGAAGCTACCGATCCCGAAACTGATGCGCTGGGGCGCGTCTGACGTCCACTTCGTGCGTCCGGTACACACGGTGACTTTGCTGCTGGGTGACAAAGTGATCCCGGCCACTATCCTCGGTATTCCGTCCGATCGCGTGATTCGCGGGCATCGCTTTATGGGCGAGCCGGAGTTCACCATCGACCATGCCGACCAGTACCCGCAGATCCTGCTGGAGCGCGGTAAAGTCATCGCCGATTACGAACAGCGTAAAGCCAAAATCAAAGCTGATGCGCAAGAGGCGGCGCGTAAGATTGGCGGTCAAGCCGATCTGAGCGAAAGCCTGCTGGAAGAGGTCACCTCGCTGGTGGAATGGCCGGTGGTGCTGACGGCGAAGTTCGAAGAAAAATTCCTCGCGGTGCCGTCTGAAGCGCTGGTTTACACCATGAAGGGCGACCAGAAGTACTTCCCGGTCTACGACAACGCCGGCAAACTGCTGCCGAACTTTATCTTCGTGGCCAACATCGAGTCCAAAGATCCGCAGCAGATCATCTCCGGTAACGAGAAGGTGGTCCGTCCGCGTCTGGCCGATGCCGAGTTCTTCTTCAATACCGACCGTAAAAAACGTCTGGAAGATAACCTGCCGCGTCTGGAAACCGTGCTGTTCCAGCAGCAGCTGGGCACCCTGCGCGACAAGACCGATCGCATCCAGGCGCTGGCGGGCTGGATTGCCGAACAGATTGGCGCTGACGTGAACCACGCAACCCGCGCGGGCCTGCTGTCCAAGTGCGACCTGATGACCAACATGGTCTTCGAGTTCACCGACACCCAGGGCGTGATGGGGATGCACTACGCGCGCCATGACGGCGAAGCGGAAGACGTGGCCGTGGCGCTGAACGAGCAGTATCAGCCGCGATTTGCTGGCGACGCGCTGCCGTCTAATCCGGTGGCCTGCGCGGTAGCGATTGCCGATAAGATGGACACCCTGGCGGGTATCTTTGGTATCGGTCAGCATCCGAAAGGCGATAAAGACCCGTTTGCGCTGCGTCGCGCCGCGCTGGGCGTGCTGCGTATCATCGTTGAGAAGAACCTGGATCTCGATCTGCAGACGCTGACCGAAGAAGCGGTTCGTCTGTACGGTGAGAAGCTGACCAACGCCAACGTGGTTGATGATGTGATCGACTTTATGCTGGGCCGCTTCCGTGCCTGGTATCAGGACGAAGGCTACGGCGTCGACACGATCCAGGCGGTACTGGCGCGTCGTCCAACCCGCCCGGCGGATTTCGATGCGCGTATGAAGGCGGTATCGCACTTCCGTACTCTGGAAGAGTCCTCCGCGTTGGCGGCGGCAAACAAACGTGTCTCTAACATCCTCGCGAAATCCGATGAGACGCTGAACGACATCGTTCACGCTTCAGTGCTGAAAGAAGCGGCGGAAATCAAGCTGGCGGGTAATCTGGTGGTGCTGCGCGACAAGCTGCAGCCGTATTTCGCCGCAGGCCGTTATCAGGATGCGCTGATTGAGCTGGCCGCGCTGCGCGAGCCGGTGGATGAGTTCTTCGAGAACGTGATGGTTAACGCTGAAGACAAAGATGTTCGCATCAACCGTCTGACGCTGCTGTCCAAACTGCGTGAACTGTTCCTGCAAGTGGCGGATATTTCTCTGCTGCAGTAAGCGTATCGGTAATAATAAAGACCTGCCTCAGGGCAGGTTTTTTTATACGTGAAATATAAATAGGTGAACCGTTAATAATTCTGTCATTGATATCTTCATTATTTGCATTCATCGATGAGAAATGTTTTAGGAATATATAAACATAATTCCGAGAGGTATTTACGCTAGAATGGCGGCGGGTGCTTGAGACTGTGTGTCTCAGGTATTCAGCGGGAGACAGACAGAGAAAAGCCCCACCTGATAGTAATCAAAGTGAGGCTCCCCTATGCATGAACACCATAAGAGTAGCCTCTTACTTGTTGAAAATCAACACTGGAGGTGAGGAATGCCGCAAAAGTATCTGTTGTTTGGCTTAGTAGTGATTTGCTTCACTATTTTATTATTGACCTGGATGGTTCGTGATTCGCTATGTGAATTACAGCGCAGGCAGGAAAATATTGAGCTGTTGGCATTCTTAGCCTGTGATATTAAACAGTAAGAGCATCCGGTGGGGATCTATCCCCACCATGCTTGCGGTGTCAGGCATTCTCAATGCACCCTTTCATTGTTCACCAAATAAATCCTTTGCCTCCTGATATCAGGAGGCCTTTTTATTTTTACAAGATCGTTGAATAAAACAGGCTTGCAACGCATACCGGAGTGTGGCTATCCTATGTCCCGACGAATCCCTCGTCTCACCGGAGCGCGCCCCACAAATGAACAAACACGACTGATGAATTTCACGCCTTACCTCGCAGACCTTGCGGGTAGGGGAGTATTGATTTCATTCAGGAGTGCTTATGGCTCATTGCGCCCACATCCCCGCTTTTGTTTTACATCAGGTCACCTGTCAGTTTGCGACGGGGCAGACCCTGTTTGGTCCGCTCAGCGTCTCGCTGGAACCGTCCCTTTGCGGCCTGGTCGGCCGGAACGGCGTCGGCAAGACGCGTCTGCTGCGTCTGCTGGCGGGCCTTGATTCTCCTGCCGGCGGCCATATTGAGCGCGCCGCCGCCGTTGCCTGGGTAGCGCAGCAGCCGACGCTCACGCCGGAGACCACCCTCGCTACGCTGCTGGGCTATGCGTCGGTTTTTGCCGCCTTGTCTCGCCTTGAACAGGGCCAAGGGCTGGCCGACGATTTCGATCTGTTAGATGGTCACTGGGATCTCACCGATCGCTTGAGTTTAGCGTTCCGTGAAGCCGATCTCCCGCCGTTCTCTGCCGATCGCCCCGCGTTTTCACTCAGCGGCGGCGAGCGGATGAAGGCTCTGCTGTGCGGCGCCTTCGTCTCGGGCGCCGATTATCTGCTGCTGGATGAGCCTACCAACCATCTGGACCGCCAGGGGCGGGAGTGGCTCTATCACCAACTGGAAAGCTGGCAGGGCGGGGCTCTGATCGCCAGCCACGACCGCGAGCTGCTGACGCGGATGCCGAGGATTATTGAGCTGACGCCGACGGCGCTGCGCAGCTACGGCGGCAACTATGCTGAATATCAGCGCCAGCGTATGGCGGAGCAGCAGGCCGCGCGCGCGGCGCTGGAGCATGCCGTGACCGACCGACGGCGCACCCGCGCGCGAATGCAAAAGGAGCATGACGCCGCCCAGCGGCGCTCGGCTCAGACGCTGCGTACCGTTGATACGCTAAATATCGCCTCCTTCGAACGCGTGAAGTACAAAGGCGCGGCAAAAGAGCGCCCGGGAGCGCTGCGCCGTCAGCATCGTGAACAGAACAGCAGTCTGAATGCCGCCGTGCAGCAGGCGCGGGAGCGGGTTGAGGAAGAGACCCCAGTGATGTTTACCCTGCCGGGTAGCGAAGTGGCCGCCGGCAAGCAGGTGCTGGTGGTGGAGTCATTACAGCTCGACCATGCGCCGGCTGCGCCGCTGAACTGGCGTATCGATGGTCCGATGCGCATCGCGCTAAAGGGGCCAAACGGCTGTGGCAAAACCACTTTGCTGAAAACGCTGTTGGGGCTGGAGCAGGCCGCGTCAGGCGATGTCCGGCTTTCGGTGAGCGCCGCTTACCTCGATCAACATCTGACGCAGCTGGATTTATCCCTGTCGGTAATGGCGCACCTGAGCCTGGAAGATACCCCGTTGGATGAGGGCCTCCTGCGCACCCGCCTGGCGCAGCTCCAGCTGGGCGCGGATAAGGTCACTCTGCCGCTGTCGGCGCTCAGCGGCGGCGAGCGCCTGAAAGCGGCGCTGGCGTGCGTGCTCTGGCGACGCGAGCCTGCCCAGCTGCTTTTGTTGGATGAGCCGACCAACCATCTCGATTTAGCATCGACGCAGGCTATTGAAAGCGCGCTGGCGGCGTTTCCCGGCGCGATGCTGGTGGTGTCGCATGATGAGGCGTTTTTACAAGGTCTGAAGCTGACCCATAGCCTGGCGTGGCGGGAGACGGGCTGGCACTTTTCCCTGCTCTGAATGCCCGGTAGCCGCCATCTTATGCTGGCGGCTACTGGCGACAGATAAAAAAAATCCCCGCCATCAGGCAGGGATTCTCGATTCTTAGCGGCTTGAACTTACAGAGAAGTTACGTTGCCAGCTGCCGGGCCTTTAGCGCCGCTTTCGATGGTGAAGGATACTTTCTGACCTTCGTCCAGGGATTTGTAGCCATCGTTCTGGATAGCAGAGAAGTGTACGAACACGTCTTTAGAGCCATCGTCAGGAGTGATGAAGCCGAAGCCTTTGTCAGCGTTGAACCATTTTACGATACCAGTCATTTTACCGGACATAGTGAATTACCTTTAAAAAAATAAGTGAGCCTTGCGGCGTAGGGGTCTGGACTACAGATTTAAAGCGATAAAGGGAAAGTTCACTACGGGGGTATCTTTGGATAACCTTAGAAGGACTGCTCTATTCGACTGCTCTGTGGTCTGTACATCAAACCTGCGAGCATTAACGCACGTTCAGCACCTGATAGCAAACTTTTTTTTACGGTGCAGCGGCAAAAGCTCCCTTACTGGCCTTTGCCGCTGCGCGCGAGATTAATCGAGTAATTGTCGTGAAAGCTGTGGATTGGCCTGAATCAGGCGCATCAATTTCAGCTCGGTGGGAGACGGTCTGACCCGTCTCGACTCCCACTCTCTTACCATGGCGACGCTCACGCCCATGACGTTGGCAAAGTCGTCAATCTTAAGTCCAGTGCCTTTACGCAGTTGCTCAAATTCACTAAACACAGTGGACTTACGGTTTGAGGTAAGTTTCTGATTATCATCCTTAAAAACGATGTGTTCCAGGCTGCTCAGCAGTTCAAACACGGGATCTTTATATTCCATTGAGAACTCCTTTTATCACACAGCGGAAAAGATTTTTCTATAGCTCATTAAGAATAGTCAGAAAATGGCGCAAGGGATGGTAACGTCGGTGATTATTTGCCAACAGGCTATCGAATCTGCCCCGACAGCCAAACGGCAGCGTAGCCTAAAAGAATGATTATTAACGCGATGAGGTGGCTTCGAAAATTTTTGTAAACGGATAAGAAAAAAGCGGCAAAGCCGGCGCGGGGCGCCGGCTTATAGGGTTAGGCTTTCTGCAGGCTTCTCGCCTCATCTGTCGTCGCCGGCACGGATTTACTGACCCGGTACTTGATCAGCAGCGCAATGGCTGACAGGAACGCCGGGATGGCCAGCAGGGTGAAAATGGTCTCAAAGGAGAGCTGAGCCTGCATCAGGAAGGCGCCGCTGAACGCGCCGAGGATGCCGCCGAAGCGGCCGATACCCAGCATCCAGGCGACGCCGGTGGCGCGCCCCTGCGTCGGATAGAAGCCAGCCGCCAGCGCCGGCATCGACGACTGCGCGCCGTTCATAATGCTGCCGGCGATAAAGACCATCACTCCCATTAGCGCCAGGCTGCTGGTGGAGAACCCCACCAGGCAGACAAAAACGCCGGTCAGCAGCCAGCCGACGGCCACCACTTTATTGGGGTTGATCTTGTCCATCAGGGCGCCGAGGATCAGCACGCCAATCCCGCCGCCGAGCGGGAACAGGGCGGTGATAATTGAGGCCTGACTCATCGAGGCGCCGGTTTCACGGATGAGCAGCGGCAGCCAGCTGGTCAGCAGATAGAAAATCAGCAGACCCATAAAGTAGGTCAGGCACAGCATCACGGTACCCACCGCGTAGCGAGGAGAGAAAATGACGCCGATCGCGGATTTCTCTTTCACCTGGCCTGCTTCGCGTAGTACAAATTCCACTGTCTTCGGCAGCGGCGCGATATGGCGCAGAATAGCAGCAATGCGCTGCGCCGGGTGCTGCTTCACTACCAGATAGCGGACGGACTCTGGCAGCAGGAATATTAATGCCACCGCCAGCAGGAGGGGCATCACGCCGCCCAGCACCAGCACGCTCTGCCAGCCATAGTGCGGGATCATCCAGGCGGATAAAAAGCCGCCCAGCGAAGATCCCATCGGAAAGCCGACAAACATCAGGTTCACCAGCAGCGCCCGACGGCGCTCCGGCGCATATTCACTCATTAGCGTCGCGGCATTCGGCATCGCCGCGCCAAGGCCCAGACCGGTCAGGAAGCGCAGCAGCGTCAGCTGATTAAGGCTGGTGGCGAAGGCGGTGAGCAGGCTGAATCCGCCGAACACCACGATCGACATGATCAGCACTTTTTTGCGGCCGATGCGGTCAGCCAGCGGCCCTGCGGTTAAGGCGCCGACCGCCAGGCCCACCAGCGCGGCGCTCATCACCGGGCCGAGGGCCGATTTTTCCACGCCCCACTCTTGCACCAGGTCGGAGGCGATGAACCCGATAATTGCGGTATCGAACCCGTCCATCGCGACGGTGATAAAGCAGAGCGCAAGGATCATCCACTGGTAGCGGGTGAAGGGGTGCTCGTTGATAAAGGCCTGAATGTCGATGGTTGTCTTAGTCATACGGCTTTCCTGGCAGACTGAGCGAGGGACAGAGGTTTATTATTATCGTCGCCTTCGCGTCGTTGAGTTTGATTTGTGCGATAATCGAACATGTCGCCGTTAATCGCTCATTCATCAAATCATTGAAGTGCGAGGCAGGCAATCCAGACGCGTGCCAAAGCGTGCGATTATCGTCCGCTTTAAGGCGCAGTGCCGGGTTGTGGCTTTTTATTTATATTAATATCAATGGCTTATGAGATTCTGGCCCACCTGTTCTTAAGACCATATTTGTGATGCGCATAACAGACGTTCTACAGCGCGACGATGGCGTGCAAAATGGTGTTTTTCCCGCGTAAGATTAGCAGGAAAGGGTATCCTGCGAGGCCGAGCTGGACTATCCTTGTCAGCGTCTGGCACGTGTGTGCCGTTGTGCGCTTTTTTTGGCTGAAAGGAGTAAAAAAATGGCGACAGGAAAGTCCTGCTCTCGCTGGTTTGCGGCTATGGCGGCCTTATTGATGGTGGTTAGCCTGAGTGGGTGTTTTGATAAAGAGGGCGATCAGCGCAAAGCGTTTATCGACTTCCTGCAGAATACGGCGATGCGTAGCGGTGAACGTCTGCCGACGCTGACCGCCGATCAGAAAAAACAGTTTGGGCCTTTTGTCTCTGACTACGCGGTGATCTACGGTTACTCGCAGCAGGTGAGCCAGGCGATGGACGCTGGTCTGCGCCCGGTGGTGGACAGCGTCAATGCGATCCGCGTCCCGCAGGATTATATGACCCAGCGTGAGCCGCTGCGTCAGGCGAACGGCGCGCTGGGCGTGCTCAGCCAGCAGCTGCAGAATGCGAAAATGCAGGCCGATGCCGCGCATGGCGCGCTGAAGCAGGCTGACGATCTCAAGCCGGTCTTCGATCAGGTTTACGCCAAGGTGGTGACGGCGCCAGCCGACGCGCTGCAGCCGCTGATCCCGGCCGCGCAGATCTTTACCCAGCAGCTGGTTCAGGTTGGGGATTTTGTCGCTCAGCAGGGGACGCAGGTGAGCTTTGTCGCCAACGGCATTCAGTTCCCAACCTCCCAGCAGGCCAGCCAGTACAATGCGCTGATTGGGCCGCTGGCGGCGCAGCATCAGGCGTTTAATCAGGCATGGACGGCGGCGGTGAACGCCACCCGTTAATGCTTCATCTGGCTGACGTTGGCTGCGGCGAACGGGCAGGATGATGGACAGGATGCAAAAAGAACCCGGGGAGGGCGGTTGCCGCCGTTACCCGGGTTTTTTTATGGCTTATTTTACCTGCGGATTGACGCAGTTTTTCTCTACGTTGCCGTTCAGGGCGTCGATCAGGTTGTCCACCGCACAGGCCGCCATGTTGTAGCGCGTCTCATGGGTGGCGGAGCCGATATGCGGCAGCGCGACGACGTTCGGCAGGCTCAGCAGCGGTGAGTCCTTGGCCAGCGGTTCGTGTTCGAACACATCGAGACCGGCAGCGTGGATCTCACCGTTCTGCAGGGCGGCGATCAGCGCCTGCTCGTCCACTACCGGGCCACGCCCGGCGTTAATGAAGATGGCGGAAGATTTCATTTTGGCAAACTGCGCCTGACCGAACAGATGGTGAGTCTCTTCGCTCAGGGGCAGGATCAGGCAGACAAAGTCAGCCTCCTGCAGCATGGTATCGAGATCGCAATAGCGGGCATTGAAGCGTTCTTCCGCCTGCGGATGCTGGCGACGCGCGTTATACAGGATCGGCATGCCGAACCCGAAGTGGGCGCGCTGCGCCAGCGCCATACCGATGCGGCCCATGCCGACGATGCCTAAGGTTTTATGGTGAACATCCGTGCCGAACCAGTCCGGACCAATGCTCTTCGTCCATTCACCCGCTTTGACGCGCTCCGCCACTTCCACTACCCGACGCGCGGTACTCAGCACCAGCGCCATGACCGTATCGGCGACGGTCTCGGTCAGCACGGTCGGGGTATGCATCAGCAGCACCCGGCGGGCGTTCAGCGCCTCGACGTCGAAGTTGTCATAGCCAACGGAAACGGTGGAGGTCGCACGCAGCTTCGGCATCTTCTCCAGCAGCGCGGCGTCAACCTTTTCGCTGGAGCCCAGCAGGCCTTCAGCCTGGGCGAAGGCCTCAGCGTGCTGCGAAACGGTCTCCGGCCGCAGGTTTTTCACCTGAGTGACGGAAAAGTGCTCCTCCAGACGCTGTAGCAGGTCGTCGGGAAGCGTTTTATAGAGAATGACAGACGGCTTCATGCGAATCTCCGTAGTATGAGTCGTTCAGGCGTGATGAGCGCCAAGTGGAAGGTTTTGATTATTAGCAGGCTTAACAATCAAAGTCAGCCATACTGAGGCGAAAAGCGCTACCCCCATAAAAATATAGGACGCTGCGGGGCTGCCGGTGGCGCCGTTCAGGTAGCCGACAAACCACGAGCCGCAGAAGGAGCCCAGCGCGCCCATGCTGTTGATCAGCGCCATGGCGCCCCCGGCGACGTTGCGCGGCAGCATTTCCGGAATAATGGCGAAGAAGGGGCCGTAAGGCGCATACATTGCCGCCCCGGCCACCACCAGCAGGGTGTAGGAGACCCAGAAGTGGTTGGCGCCGACCGCCCAGGAACCGATGAAGGCCAGTCCGCCAATCAGCAGCAGCGGCCAGACGAACAGCTTACGGTTTTGCAGTTTATCCGAGGCCCAGGAGACGACGATCATGGCGATGGTGGCCGCCAGGTACGGGACAGAAGAGAGCCAGCCCACTTCCACCATCCCCATATTTTCACCGCCGCTGCGGATAATCGACGGCAGCCACAGTACAAAGCCGTATACGCCGATACTCCAGGCAAAATACTGCGCGCAGAGCAGGATCACGTTGCGGGAGCGGAAGGCTTCGCCATAGTTACGCACCGCTTTGATGCCTTGCTGTTCACGATCCAGTTGTTCCTGCAGCGCCGCTTTTTCACTCTCCGCCAGCCAGGACACCTGCGACGGCTTATCTTTCACCAGCACCCACCAGCAGAAGGCCCAGATCACCGCCGGCACCCCTTCGATGATGAACATTTCCCGCCAGCCGAAGGCCTGAATCAGGTAGCCGGAGACTACCGACATCCACAGGACCGTCACCGGGTTACCGAGGATCAGGAAGGTGTTGGCGCGAGAGCGCTCTGATTTGGTGAACCAGTTGCTGATATAGATAAGCATCGCCGGCATCACCGCGGCTTCGACGACGCCGAGGATAAAGCGGATCGCCGCCAGCGCCGGGATATTATGCACAATACCGGTCAGGGAGGCGCAACCGCCCCACAGGATCAGGCAGATAAAGATCAGTTTGCGAACGCTGCGGCGCTCCGCATAGATAGCGCCGGGGATCTGGAAGAAGAAGTAGCCGAGGAAGAACAGCGCCCCCAGCAGGGAGGAGATCCCCTTGGTGATGCCCAGGTCTTCGGTAATGCCTGCCGCGGAGGCGAAGCTGAAGTTGGCGCGGTCGAGGTACGCCAGGCTATACGTGATAAACACGATAGGCATGATGTACCACCAGCGTTTCGTTGCATTTGTTGAGCTATTCATAGGCTTGCCTCTGTCAATGAGGAGACATACGTCCGTCGAAACGGACGCTGCTGTGCCGCGCTGCAGGTAGGGTACAGGACGGCTGTTATCGTTGCGTAGAAAAGTTACTCGCCCAGCGCGTCGCGAGTGGGCAGCCCCTCGCTGTCGCCCTGGACCTGAATCGCCAGCGAACCGATTTTATTGCCGCGGTTCACCGCCTGAAGCAGGGTTTTGCCTTCCAGCAGGGCGCTAATCACCCCGACGGCAAAGCCGTCGCCGGCGCCGACGGTATCGACGACGTTATCGACTTTAATGGCATCGACCGTTCCCTGTTCGCCGCTGGCGCTCTTGAACCAGGCGCCGTCGCAGCCGGTTTTAATGACTACCGCCTTGACGCCGCGGGAGAGATAGAAATCGGCAATCCCTTCCGGGGTCTGCTGGCCGGTAAGAATCACGCCCTCTTTTAAGCCTGGCAAAACCCAGTCAGCCTGGAAGGCGAGACGGTTGAGTTTCTCCACCATCTCGGCTTCGCTTTTCCACAGCACCGGGCGCAGATTGGGGTCGAAAGAGAGGGTTTTTCCTTCGGCTTTCATTACCTTCGCCGCATGCTCCAGCAACGCGTAAGAGCTCTCAGAAAGGGCCGCCGCGACGCCGCTCAGGTGCAGATGGCGGGCGCTTGTGAAGTAGTCGGCGCGAAAATCGTCCGGCGAAAGATGGCTGGCTGCGGATCCTTTGCGGAAATACTCCACAATGGGATCGGTTCCATTTTCGACTTTCGATTTCATCTGGAAACCGGTAGCGAAGCGGTTGTCGATGGCCACAGCGTGGCTATCGATCCCCTCTTTCGCCAGCGATTGCAGTACGAAGCGGCCAAAGCTGTCGTTGCCGACGCGGCTCACCCAGCCGACTTTCAGACCCAGGCGCGCCAGGCCGGTGGCGACGTTCAGCTCGGCGCCGGCGACACGTTTCATGAAATGCTCCACCTCGGCCAGATCCCCGGTTTCGGTAGCGACAAACATGGCCATAGCTTCGCCGATGGTGATGACATCTAAATTTTCCACGACTTAATCCTCGCGTAACAGGTTGACGTAGCGGCGGGTCACGGCCGTCAGGTCATGGCCAGTCAGCGGAAACTCGATTCCACGCGGCGCGTCGGCGGGAAGATTATCGAGCAGGGCCAGCCAGCGTTCGGCGGCCTGATCCGGCGGTACAGCGCGGAATTTCTCATGATGAGGCTCCGCCGCTTTAACATGAATATAGCTGACCGCCGGCGCAAGATGACGTGCCGCCTCTTCCGGCGAATCGCCAACCCACAGCCAGTTGCCCATATCAAATGTTAAGGTGATCGGCAGCTGATGGACCCGGCAGGCGGCTTTGAAGCGCTGCATCGGCGCCAGCTGGCCGCAGTCGGTCTGGTCATTCTCTACCACCAACGCCATGCCGCTGTCGCTGAGGATATCGCGCAGCTCATCCAACTGCTGATTGTGGAGGAAATGGCCAAGGGAGAGCTTCAGCCACAGAGCGTTCAGGGTTTGCGCTTCCGCGAGCAGCGTCGGGAGATCCGGGTTAAGCTCGCCGTTGTCGGTGAACAGCGCCTGCGGCGCGGAGTAGCAGGCCAGCAGGCCGTGGCGCTCAATAGTGGCCGCCAGCGAGGGCAGAGCGTTGAGTTCTTCCGCGCTGCACAGCTCGCGGCGGATTTCGACGCCGTCCGCGCCGGCGTTGGCGATAAACGGCAGGACGGCGGCCTGCCCGCCTAAGGATTTAACATGATCATTACCATACGCAGCGGTAACGACAATAATTTTTCTGGCCATCGCGCTCTTACTCCCGGCGTTTGTTGCTTAATCTCCTTAATACGCTAGATGGTATCGGTTCCATAAGAAAGGGCGAGATGTTTAATTTATGATCGGCATCACGAAGGATCGTTAACGGGAGGTTGATCCGCGGACGATAAGCTCGCCGGAAAAGACCCGTTCGCGGATGGGGTCGTTAGTGCCGGCAATGCGCCGAATAACCTGTTCGACCGCCGCGTAGCCGATCTGCCACGTCGGCTGTTTGAGGGTGGTAATACCGACGCCGGCCAGCTCCGCCCACTCCAGTTCGTCGAAGCCCAGCAGGCCGATATCGCTCCCCCAGATCAGGCCGACGCGCTTCAGGGCGCGGGCTACCTGCAGCGTCAGCGCGCCGTTGGCGGAGATGACCGCTTTGCGCATCCCGCGGTGGCGGGCATGGAACTGACGCAGGACGTTGTCCAGCATCGCGCCGTCGTTAAGCTGCACCTCGGCGTTTTCGGCCACCACGCCGTGGTGGCGGGCAAGCGTGGCGCGAAAGGCGCTCAGGCGCTCGCGACGGGTATTCACCGAGCCCAGCGGTTCGCTGAGAAACAGGATGGCCTCGAATCCTTTTTCCACCAGATGTTCGGTGGCGGTGGTGGCGGCCTGGGCGTTATCAAGCCCGACCACATCGCAGGCGAAGTCGGGGATTTTACGGTCGATCAGCACCATCGGCAGGGCCGACTGCTGCAGGCGGTTCAGGCCATCCTCCCGCATACCGACTGCGTTGACCACGATGCCTTCCACCTGGTAGCTGCGCAGCAGGTCCAGGTAGTGCAGCTCCTGATCGAGCTCGTTATTGGTATTACACACCAGCAGGGTGAAGCCCTTTTCCCGGCAGGCTGCTTCAATGCCGCTCATGACGTTGACCGAGTAGGGATTGGTGATATCGGCGATGATCAGGCCGATGAGGCGGGTTCGGCCGTGTTTGAGGCCGCGGGCCATCAGGCTGGGGCGGTAGTCGAGTTCGGCAATGGCTTTTTCAATACGTGATAACAGGTCGTCGGAAAGCAGATGCTTCTCGCCGTTAAGATAACGTGAAATGCTGGTTTTGCCGGTCTTTGCGGCTTTCGCCACATCGCTAATAGTTGCACGCGCCGCTTTCGCCATGGTGGCTTCCTTTGCTGAAAATCTGCCAACACCTTAGCGCGAAAAATAGCGATATCAAGCATTTTGCCCGGCAGAGCGGCTGCCGGGCGACATGAGGTTGCGCTTACTGCAGCGGGCTGAGGGTAATTTCTACGCGACGGTTCTGCGCTTTGCCTTCCGCCGTGCTGTTGCTGGCGATCGGGTTCGCCGGGCCCATGCCGGTGGTGCGAATGCGATTGGCCGCCACGCCCTGGGTGATGAGCGCGCTGGCGACGCTGTCTGCACGCTGTTGCGACAGACGCATATTCAGATCCTTGCTGCCGGTGCTGTCGGTGTAGCCGACCACGTTAACGGCGGTTTTCTCATACTCTTTCAGCACCATGGCCACGCCGGTCAGGGTGTTGGCGCCGGCCGGCTTCAGGTTGGCGCTATTGCTGTCGAAGGTGACGTTATTCGGCATGTTCAGCACGATATTGTCGCCATTTCGCGTCACGCTGACCCCGGTTCCCTGCATTTTGTCGCGCAGCTTCGCTTCCTGCACGTCCATGTAGTAACCAATGCCGCCGCCGAGCGCCGCGCCTGCCGCTGCGCCAATCAGCGCGCCTTTGCCGCGGTCATGTTTGGAAGAGGAGAGCGCGCCGACGCCAGCGCCCACTAAGGAGCCAATACCTGCGCCAATACCGGATTTGCCTGCTTCACGTTCACCGGTATAGGGGTTGGTGGTGCAGCCAGAAATGGCCAGAGTGCCGCTGACCAGCGCCGCAATCATAAGTACGCGTTTTTTCATTTAATATCCTTAATCCTTTTTATTCTTTGTCACAGCGAACGTGACGGTTGATTATGACGCGCGATTACGGAGAAAATTCCCCGGATACCATCTCTTTTTGTAAATAACATTGAACGGTTGCCCATCACGCCGTCATGACACCTGCATTCGCTGACCAGGAGCCGCCCTTGCCAACCTCATCTGCAACCAAAACCATCTTAACCGCCGCCCACTGGGGACCGATGCTGGTGGAAACGGACGGGGAAAACGTCCTCTCTTCCCGCGGCGCGCTGGCGACACCGTTTGCCAACTCGCTGCAAACGGCAGTGCGCGATCAGGTGCACAGCAAAACCCGCGTGCGCTATCCAATGGTGCGTAAAGGCTTCCTTGCTTCACCGGACAAGCCCCAGGGGGTCCGCGGTCAGGATGAATTCGTTCGGGTGAGCTGGGAGCAGGCGCTGGATCTGATCGATGCCCAGCATCGGCGGATCCGCGACAGCTACGGTCCGGCCTCCATTTTTGCCGGCTCCTACGGCTGGCGCTCTAACGGCGTATTGCATAAGGCGGCGACGCTGCTGCAGCGCTATATGAGCCTGGCGGGCGGCTATACCGGCCATCTTGGCGATTACTCCACCGGCGCGGCGCAGGCGATCATGCTTTACGTCGTTGGCGGCAATGAGGTGTATCAGCAGCAGACCAGTTGGCCGCTGGTGCTCGAGCACAGCGAAGTGGTGGTGCTGTGGAGCGCCAACCCGCTGAACACGCTGAAAATTGCCTGGAATGCCTCCGACGAGCAAGGGATCCCGTGGTTTGATCGGCTGCGCCAGAGCGGTAAGCGGCTGATCTGCATCGATCCGATGCGATCGGAAACCGTCGATTTCTTTGGCGATTCGATGGAGTGGATCGCGCCGCATATGGGCACCGACGTCGCGTTGATGCTGGGGATCGCCCATACGCTGGTGGAAAATGACTGGCAGGATGATGCGTTTCTTACCCGCTGCACCAGCGGCTACGATATTTTTGCCCGCTATCTGACCGGCGAAAGCGACGGCGTAGCGAAAACCGCTGAGTGGGCAGCAGCGATCTGCGGCGTTAAAGCAGATAAAATCCGCGAACTGGCGCAACTTTTCCACGAAAATACCACTATGCTGATGGCCGGCTGGGGCATGCAGCGTCAGCAGTATGGCGAGCAGAAACACTGGATGCTGGTCACTCTGGCCGCCATGCTGGGACAGATCGGCACCCCCGGTGGCGGGTTTGGTCTTTCCTATCATTTTGCCAACGGCGGCAACCCGACACGCCGCGCGGCGGTGCTGGGCTCGATGCAGGGGAGCGTGGCCGGAGGCGTGGACGCGGTGGAGAAGATCCCGGTCGCACGAATTGTCGAGGCGCTGGAGAATCCGGGGGCGGAGTATCAGCACAACGGCATGGCGCGGCGCTTTCCCGATATTCGCTTTATCTGGTGGGCCGGCGGCGCCAACTTTACTCATCATCAGGACACCAACCGACTGATTCAGGCGTGGCAGAAACCGGAGCTTATCGTCATTTCCGAATGCTTCTGGACCGCCGCCGCGCGCCATGCCGATATCGTCCTGCCGGCGACCACCTCGTTTGAGCGCAACGATCTGACCATGACCGGGGACTACAGTAACCAGCATCTGGTGCCGATGAAGCAGGTGGTTGCCCCGCGAGATGAAGCGCGCGACGATTTCGCGGTCTTTGCCGACCTCAGCGAACGCTGGGAGGCGGGTGGCCGCGAACGCTTCACCGAAGGGAAGAGTGATTTGCAGTGGCTGGAGACTTTCTATCAGATGGCCGCCCGGCGCGGCGCCCAGCAGCAGGTGACGCTGCCGCCATTTGCCGAATTCTGGCAGGCTAACCAGCTGATTGAGATGCCGGAGGAGCCGGAAAATGCCCGTTTTGCGCGTTTCGCCGCCTTCCGCGCCGATCCCCAGGCCAACCCGCTGAAAACGGCGAGCGGTAAAATAGAGATCCACTCGCCGACCATCGCCGCTTTTGGTTACGCCGACTGTCCGCCGCATCCGATGTGGCTGGAGCCCGACGAGTGGCATGGCAACGCAGAGGCGGGGCAGCTGCAGCTGCTGTCGGCCCATCCGGCCCACCGTCTGCACAGTCAACTGAACCACACCGCGCTGCGCGAGCGCTATGCCGTCGCCGGGCGCGAACCGGTGACTATTCATCCGCAGGATGCGCAGGCGCGCGGGATTGTCGATGGCGATTTGGTGCGGGTATGGAACGCCCGCGGTCAGGTGCTGGCCGGCGCCGTGGTGACGGAGGGGATCCGCTCGGGGGTGATTTGCCTGCATGAAGGAGCGTGGCCCGACCTGGATCCGCAGGTCGGCATCTGCAAAAACGGGGCGGTGAACGTCTTAACCAAAGATATTCCGACATCCCGGCTGGGCAACGGCTGTGCCGGGAACACCGCCCTGGCGTGGCTGGAGAAATATACCGGCCCGGCGCTGCCGCTTACGGCATTTGATCCGCCGGCCAACGCATAATCCACGTCGGGTGCTGAGTATCGTCCTGCCATGCGCAGTCTTCAATCCGGAAGCCCTGCGCATGGTAGAAACTGACCGCCCATTCGTTCTTCTGATAAACCTCAAGGCTCAGCCAGGCGTAGTGCCGTTTGACTTCATCCAGCAGCGCCCGGCCAATGCCCTGGCGGGTGGCGCCCGGCGCGACAAACAGCGCGCCGACGAAACGGGAGTCCAGCACGCTGACAAAGCCTTTTAACTCGCCATCCTGCTCCCAGACCCAGGTGCTGGCGGCGGGAAGATAGACATCCCGTACTACCGCGACGCTGTCGCGCCAGTAGCTTTCGCTGATAAAAGGATGGGCATGAATCGTGCTGTCCAGCCACAGCGCCAGCAGCGGCGCGGTATCTTCAGTGTCCCACTTGCGGATCATCCTGACCTCCAGGGTGACAGAAGCAGCCGGTGACATGGTCGTTGACCAGCCCACAGGCCTGCATAAAGGAATAACAGATTGTCGAGCCGACAAACTTAAAGCCGCGTTTTTTCAATGCCTTCGACAGCGCATCGGAGGCCGGCGTCGTGGCGGGAATTTCCGCCAGCGTCGCAGCGCGGGTCACCTGTGGCGCATTGTCGACGAAGGACCAGACAAAATCAGTGAACGACTCGCCATTTTCTTCCATCGCCAGATAGGCGCGGGCGTTGCCGATAATGGCCTGGATTTTTCCCCGATGGCGAATGATGCCGGTATCCTGCAGGAGTCGCTCGATATCGTCATCTCCCATCGCCGCCACGCGCACCGGATCGAACTGGTGAAAAGCCTGGCGGTAGTTCTGCCGTTTTTTTAACACCGTGATCCACGATAAACCGGCCTGCTGGCCCTCAAGGCAGATCATTTCAAACAGCTGGCGACCCTCTTTTTGCGCCACACCCCATTCGGTATCGTGATACTCGATGTATAACGGATCCTGACTCACCCATCCGCAACGCTGCATAGCTGTTTCTCCCTCTGCGCTAAAAAAGTGGACGCCCGCCTTGACGGCTGAAAGATAAAGATAATAGTTAATACAGGGAAATCGTATCCCCACTAAAAACACAGCAATATTGCCGATTCGGCTCTTTTCTGGAGTCGCATTAATGATAATAAAGAAATGCAATGGCCTCCGGGGGTTCTTGATCCCGGCGAGCGTATCCGTCTGGGTGTCATGTGTCTCTGGAGCGAATGCCTGGCAACAGGAATATATCGCTATCGATACAAAAAGTAATACGTCGGAACGCTATACATGGGATAGCGATCACCAACCACGTTATGAAGATATTCTCGCCGAGCGGCTGAAGTCCTCTGAGACGCCCGGCGGGCTGGCGTTAAACCAGGGGCTGGCGCCGCCGGACAGCGGCCGTGGCCTGAGCGTTGGCTGGAATTACCCGCTAGCAAACGGCGTAACCTCCGGGCCGGTGGCCAGCCTGCGCAGCGACGTCACCGCGCCGACGGTGAGAAGCGCAGGCGAGGCGGGCTACGTTAACACGCTCGGCTGGCGCATGGATTATCAGGCGCTGTGGGGCGTGCATCCCTGGGCGCAGGTGAGCTATAACCAGTCGCTCGCCAGCGATGTCTGGGCGCCGATGACCCGTGCCAGGGAGGGAGGCTGGAGCGATGTCACCCTGGGCGCTGATATGCGGTTGGGATCCCACGTGGCGGCATGGGCAACGCTGTCGCAGGCGGATAACCTGCCGTCAGGGGAAAATACGCTCTATTTGATGGGGGTCAGCGCCAATTTTTAATCGGGAATTGTTACGCATTTGAAACGATGTGGTTATTGTTAAAACTCAGCAATGGCGCATTTCTGTGAGATAGCGCACACTAACTTTTTGCCTGTAATTTACGGAATGAATGTTATGCAATGCCATTCATTCCAACATTAATGCATTTCATTCCCCGCTGATGGCAGTTCATGCCTTTTTCCCCCACTGGATGAGGGGCCTTCGCTATTGTGGCGGCAGTTAATTTATCAGGACAACTGCTATGAACGCTGCAAACCGTCAATCGACCCGCTGGCTGACACTGATCGGCACCATCATCACCCAATTCGCTCTCGGTTCGGTTTATACCTGGAGCCTGTTTAACAGTTCGCTGTCTGACAAACTGGGCGAGCCGGTCAGTCAGGTGGCTTTTTCCTTTGGTCTGCTGAGCCTCGGGCTGGCGCTCTCTTCGTCGGTCGCCGGCAAGCTGCAGGAGCGCTTTGGCGTGAAGCGCGTCACCATGGCCTCCGGGATCCTGCTCGGCCTGGGCTTCTTCCTGACCGCGCACTCCAGCAGCCTGATGATGCTGTGGCTGAGCGCGGGCGTGCTGGTGGGGCTGGCGGACGGCGCCGGTTACCTGCTGACCCTGTCGAACTGCGTGAAATGGTTCCCGGAGCGTAAAGGGCTGATCTCCGCCTTCTCCATTGGCTCCTATGGTCTCGGCAGCCTGGGGTTCAAATTCATTGATTCCCACCTGCTGGCCACCGTTGGCCTGGAAAAAACCTTCGTTATCTGGGGCGCTATCGTGCTGGTGATGATCGTCTTTGGCGCGACCCTGATGAAAGATGCGCCAAATCACCCGGCAGCCACCGCGGCCAACGGCGTCGTGGAAAACGACTTCACCCTCGCCGAATCGATGCGTAAACCGCAGTACTGGATGCTGGCGGTGATGTTCCTGACGGCCTGCATGAGCGGTCTGTACGTAATTGGCGTAGCGAAAGATATTGCCCAGGGAATGGTCCACCTGGATGTCGCCACGGCGGCCAACGCGGTAACGGTTATCTCGATTGCGAACCTCAGCGGTCGCCTGGTGTTAGGTATCCTGTCTGATAAAATCTCCCGCATTCGCGTGATTACCATCGGTCAGGTCGTGTCGCTGGTGGGGATGGCCGCGCTGCTGTTCGCCCCGCTGAATGCCTTGACCTTCTTCGCCGCCATCGCCTGCGTCGCCTTTAACTTCGGCGGCACCATTACCGTCTTCCCGTCGCTGGTGAGTGAGTTCTTTGGTCTGAACAATCTGGCGAAAAACTATGGCGTGATTTATCTGGGCTTCGGTATCGGCAGCATCTGCGGCTCTCTCATCGCTTCGCTGTTCGGCGGTTTCTACGTGACCTTCTGCGTGATCTTCGCCCTGCTGATCCTCTCGCTGGCGTTATCCACCACCATTCGTCAGCCGAAAAGCACGGTATATAACGAGGCGCACGCCTGAAACCTGCGGCGTGAAACGTGCCCCTGGTTATTTCCCTAAGCAAATAGTGCCAATCCAGCCAAATGTTTTGTAAATGTTTGGCTGGATCACATTCCCTCCTGATACTTTTCTCGTTCCCTGTGGTCTACTTATCGCGGTTTGTAGAGGTTTCTGATAACCAACCCTAACGCACCCTATTAGCCTACTGACTCGTGCCACAGCGTCAGGCGGTGTTTTATTCTTCTTTTTCCAGGTTTGCTTGCATGAAATATATTAGAACGATGACGCAGCAGAAGCTTAGTTTTTGGCTGGCGCTGTACATCGGCTGGTTTATGAACGTCGCCGTTTTTTTCCGGCGTTTCGATGGTTATGCTCAAGAGTTCACTTTCTGGAAAGGGCTTTCCGGTGTTGTTGAACTGGTTGCCACGGTATTTGTCACCTTCTTCCTGTTACGTCTTCTGTCGCTGTTCGGCCGCCGTATCTGGCGCATTCTGGCGACGCTGATTGTCCTGTTTTCCGCCGCGGCGAGTTACTACATGACGTTCCTCAATGTGGTGATTGGCTACGGGATTATCGCTTCGGTGATGACCACCGATATCGACCTGTCGAAAGAGGTCATCGGCTGGCACCTGATCCTCTGGCTGGTGGCGGTGAGCGCGCCGCCGTTGCTGTTCATCTGGAGCAACCGCTGCCGCCATACGCTGCTGCGCCAGCTGCGCACCCCGGGCCAGCGGGTTAAAAACGTGCTGATCGTGGTGCTGGCCGGACTGATTGTCTGGGGACCCATCCGCCTGCTAGAGCTGCGCCAGCATGATGTGGAGCGCCATTCGGAAGTGGATATGCCGAGCTATGGCGGGGTGATCGCCAACTCTTACCTGCCGTCGAACTGGTTGTCGGCGCTGGGACTGTACGCCTGGGCGCAGGTGGATGAATCCTCAGACAACAAATCGCTGATTAACCCGGCGAAGAAGTTCACCTACGTCGCGCCGGAAGGTCTGGATGATACCTACGTGGTGTTTATCATTGGCGAAACGACCCGCTGGGACCATATGGGCATCCTCGGCTATAGCCGCAATACCACGCCAGAGCTGGAGAAAGAGAAGAATCTCGTCGCCTTCCGCGGTTACTCGTGCGATACCGCTACCAAACTGTCGTTACGCTGCATGTTTGTGCGCGAGGGCGGGGCGGAAGATAACCCCCAGCGGACGCTCAAAGAGCAGAATGTCTTTGCCGTGCTGCATCAGCTGGGCTTCAGCGGCAATCTGTACGCCATGCAGAGCGAGATGTGGTTCTACAGCAACACGATGGCCAACAATATCGCCTACCGCGAGCAGATTGGCGCCGAGCCGCGCAACCGCGGTAAGAGCGTTGACGATATGCTGCTGGTGGATGAGATGAAGCGCGGTATGGCGCAGGGCAACGCCTCCGGTAAGCATCTGATCATTCTCCACACCAAAGGCTCCCACTTTAACTACACCCAACGCTACCCGCGCAGCTTCGCCCAGTGGAAACCGGAGTGCGTCGGCGTCGACAACAAGTGCTCGAAAGCGGAACTGATCAATTCCTACGACAATAGCGTGACCTATGTCGATCACTTTATCGTCAGCGTCCTCGACCAGCTGCGGGATAAGAAAGCGATTGTGTTCTATGCCGCCGACCACGGGGAGTCGATTAACGAGCGTGAACACCTGCACGGTACGCCGCGCAAGATGGCGCCGCCTGAGCAGTTCCGCGTGCCGATGATGGTGTGGATGTCGGATAAGTACCTGGAAAATCCCGATCACGCCGCCGCGTTTGCCCATCTGCAGCAGCAGGCTGCGATGAAGGTGCCGCGCCGTCACGTCGAGCTGTACGACACCATTATGGGCTGCCTCGGCTATACCTCGCCGGATGGCGGGATCAATGAGAACAACAACTGGTGCCGGTGGAAAAAGTAAGGCCCGATAGTTTTCAGATTCTCGGGTCTGTTTTCCTTTCCTGAGCCCAGGATAAGCTAATCCCTCGCCGGCCGACGCCGCGCGAGGGATTTTTTTCGCACAGTGGACGTGTCTGGCAGGTGACCTCTTCTTCTTTGATTACCCCTGTTTCCTCGCTTCCCCTGTGCATGAACTTTTCATGGAGAGAAAGGATGAAGGTGATAAAGGGGTTGGTCCTACTGTGCCTGATGATGCTCGCGGGCTGCCAGTCTGAGGAAGAGACCAGCCAGTTCCTGCTGGCCTGTAAATACGATGCGCCAGCGACGATCGCAGCCATGCTGGATAACGGCATTGATGTGGATGGTCAGGATAAAACCGGCTTAAGCGGCCTGATGGTCGCTGCTGCGGAAAATCGACGCGATGTGGTGGAATTGCTGCTTAAGCGTCGGGCGAAGCCGAACCTCCAGACGCGCCAGGGCGTCACGGCGCTGATGCTGGCGGCGGCGCGTGGCAGCGATACCGCGATTATCGGCGATCTTCTCCAGGCGGGAGCGTCGGTGAATCAGACCTCCATCGACAAGAGTACGGCATTGATGTCCGCCATCTCCGACGGCGGGGACGTCAGAAACGACTATCAGCATATTCTGGCGATGAAAAAGCCCGATGCGCCTGTCGAAGAGGAGAGTACGCTGGACAAGATAGTTGGCGCAACGGCGGCGAAATCGCTGGCGACGGGCAATCGCGCGCTGATGACCGAAGACATGGCGTTACAACTGGCGCCCGGCGCGTTTAAGAAGAACGTCGACGAGATAGTGGCGCTGCTCCTCAAGCACGGCGCGGACGTGAAGGCCGTCAACGCGTCCGGGGAATCGGCCTTTTTCCTCGCTGTCGATCACGCGCGATCGGCGGAAACCATCACGACGTTGGCCAACGCCGGGGCGGACACCAGCCTGGCGGATAAATCCGGCACCACACCGCTGATGCTGGCGGCGGCGGGGGATGATCCCGATCTGGTGCTGGCGCTGTCGGCCTCCGGGGTGGAAGTGGATAAGCCGAACCGTGAAGGACTCACGGCGCTGCAGGTGGCGGCGGGGCAGGGGGCGCCTGCGGTGATCGCGGCGCTGGTGCAGCGCGGCGCAAAGGTGGACCAGCTTTCCGCCAACGATCTCAGCCCGCTGATGCTGGCGGTCAAAATGAATAATAAAGCCAATGTCGAGGCGCTGCTTGCGGCTGGCGCCAGCGTCAACCTCAGCAATAAGGCCGGCTATACGGCGATTGGCTACAGCCGGGCCGGCGAGGTTCGCCAGCTGCTGCTGGCACAGCATGCCGAGCTGAAGGGGCAGGCCGCGCATATGGCGCAAAGCGAACTGCAGTTTTGTGCTAATGCCTTTGCTGACAAGCTGGCATACAGCGACATCGCCCGGGCGGTGAATAACGATACCCGCCCGGATATTATGCGTCATCAGCAATCCTGCCCGGAGCTGGGGGAGCTGACGATGCTACTGGGAGAGTTTACATTCACCCCGGCGGGCGCGACCTATCTCGGCGAGCCGGTGACATGTAAGGTATCCGAGTATCGCAAAACGTTTGAGGTGAACTGCCGCTAAAAACGTTGAGCAACCGGCGATTCGCTGCTCAGGCTGCTGAGTTTCTCGCCGGTTGAGCGATTTTTTGAAAATAAGGCATTGACGGGTAGGCATCCCAGCAGTAAGATGCGCCCCGCATTCGGTGATTGGCGCAGCCTGGTAGCGCACTTCGTTCGGGACGAAGGGGTCGGAGGTTCGAATCCTCTATCACCGACCAAATTCGAAAAGCCTGCTCAATGAGCAGGCTTTTTTGCATCTGGGGCCTGTGAGGATGAGAACCTCCGGGGGCAGGAGGTTCGACTCGCGTTTCGTAGGCCCGCGCAAGCGCAGCGCCGCCGGGCATCATCAGTGCACAACTGGCCAAAAATACCACCAAAATCACAATAAACGTCTTTACTCAGGTTTTCAGCCGGCTATTCGCTATTTTGTGACATCTTCCATTGCATTTTTTTATCGATGAACAGATCTTTTTTCGCGAAGCTTATGGCTGAATGCAGCATTTTCCGCTGTGCGTTTTAACGTTCACGCTATTAATCGCTCACATATTGGTCACACAGCAAGAAATTTTTCTCATTTGCTGGCATTGTTTCCCACTGGGTGTTGCAAATTAATAAGGTCTTTATTCTGCTGAATTGCCAGTAGCATAAATTTCTCTGCTGAAAATAGCGTCCTGAAGTTTTTTTAATCTTTGCCTGCCGTTTCTCACGCTGGATGTAAAACCCGGCTGGCTGTATTGACGTTTCCCCATTCTGTTGACAGATTGTAGGGCATGAGGGGCATTTCATGGAGAATCCGTACTGCAACTCAGTCGTTTTTGCGAAAGGAATCCCCATCTCTCTCTACGCCTTCGGGCACCACCGACCGGACCGGGTAAAAAATAAATAAAGGTCCGGCGGATATATGCAAACAACATCACAATTTTGGAGCAGAATAATGAGTATTTCCTTGAAGAAATCAGGGATGCTGAAGCTTGGTCTGAGCCTGGTCGCCATGACCGTCGCCGCCAGCGTGCAAGCGAAAACCCTGGTTTATTGTTCTGAAGGCTCGCCGGAAGGATTTAACCCACAGCTCTTCACCTCTGGCACCACCTATGATGCCAGCTCCGTACCGATCTATAACCGCCTGGTCGAATTTAAAACCGGTACGACGGAAGTTATTCCAGGACTTGCTGAGAAATGGGAAGTTAGTGCGGATGGCAAAACCTATACTTTCCACCTCCGTCAGGGTGTGAAGTGGCAGGATAATAAAGACTTTAAACCAACCCGTGACCTGAACGCCGATGACGTGGTGTTCTCCTTCGATCGCCAGAAGAATACTAATAACCCGTACCATAAAGTTTCTGGCGGCAGCTATGAATACTTTGAAGGGATGGGCTTACCGGACCTGATTAGCGAAGTGAAGAAAGTGGACGATAATACCGTCCAGTTCGTCCTGACCCGTCCGGAAGCGCCGTTCCTCGCTGATCTGGCCATGGACTTCGCCTCCATTCTTTCGAAAGAGTATGCTGACAACATGCTGAAAGCCGGCACGCCGGAAAAAGTGGATCTCAATCCTATCGGTACCGGCCCATTCCAGCTGCTGCAATACCAGAAAGATTCCCGCATTCTGTATAAAGCCTTCCCGGGCTACTGGGGTACCAAGCCGAAGATCGATCGTCTGGTCTTCTCCATCACCCCGGACGCTTCCGTGCGCTATGCCAAGCTGCAGAAAAACGAGTGCCAGGTGATGCCGTACCCGAACCCGGCGGACATCGCGCGCATGAAGGAAGATAAGAACATTACCCTGCTGGAACAGCCGGGTCTGAACGTTGGTTATCTCTCCTTTAACACCGAGAAGAAACCGCTGGACGACGTCAAAGTACGTCAGGCGCTGACCTACGCGGTCAACAAAGAAGCGATCATCAAAGCGGTTTACCAGGGCGCAGGCCAGGCGGCGAAGAACCTGATCCCGCCGACCATGTGGGGCTATAACGACGACGTTAAGGACTACACCTACGATCCGGAGAAGGCGAAGCAGCTGCTGAAAGAAGCGGGCCTGGAAAAAGGCTTCACCATCGATCTGTGGGCGATGCCGGTACAGCGTCCGTACAACCCGAACGCCCGCCGCATGGCGGAGATGATTCAGGCTGACTGGGCCAAGATTGGCGTCCAGGCCAAGATCGTCACCTACGAGTGGGGCGAGTATCTGAAGCGGGCGAAAGCGGGCGAGCACCAGAGCGTGATGATGGGCTGGACCGGCGACAACGGGGATCCGGATAACTTCTTCGCGACCCTGTTCAGCTGCGCCGCGGCGAAAGACGGCTCCAACTACTCGCGCTGGTGCTATAAGCCGTTTGAAGATCTTATTCAGCCGGCCCGCGCTACCGACGACCACAACAAGCGTATTGAACTGTACAAACAGGCTCAGGTAGTGATGCATGACCAGGCTCCGGCGCTGATCATTGCTCACTCCACCGTCTATGAGCCGGTGCGTAAAGAAGTCAAAGGCTATGTGGTGGACCCGCTGGGCAAACACCACTTCGATAACGTCTCTGTCGAATAATAAGCACGATGCCTGACCCCCTCTCCCCGCGTGGGAGAGGCGGGGGGCGTATTCCCGCTATTCCGGGGAATGCTTTTGTGAGCAATACAGACGCCCTGTCGCCAGGCGGGGCGTCACTAGAGAGAATCCGGGTTATGTTGCAGTTTATTCTCCGACGTCTGGGACTAGTCATCCCGACATTTATCGGTATCACCCTTCTCACCTTTGCTTTCGTCCATATGATCCCCGGCGATCCGGTGATGATTATGGCGGGCGAACGTGGTATTTCCCCCGAACGTCACGCGCAGCTGCTGGCCGAAATGGGCCTTGATAAGCCGCTGTGGCAGCAATATGCCCACTATATCTGGGGCGTGCTGCACGGCGATTTAGGCATCTCGCTGAAAAGCCGCATTCCCGTGTGGCAGGAGTTTGTCCCACGCTTTAAAGCCACCCTTGAGCTGGGCGTCTGCGCGATGATCTTCGCCGTCGCCGTCGGCATTCCGGTGGGCGTGCTGGCTGCGGTAAAACGCGGCTCCATCTTTGACCACACCGCGGTGGGCCTGGCGCTGACCGGCTACTCAATGCCTATCTTCTGGTGGGGCATGATGCTGATTATGCTGGTTTCGGTGCAGCTAAACCTGACGCCGGTCTCCGGGCGCATCAGCGATACGGTGTTCCTTGACGATACCCTGCCGCTGACCGGCTTTATGCTGATCGACACCGCCATCTGGGGCGAGCAGGGCGACTTTATTGACGCCTTAATGCATATGATCCTGCCCGCTATCGTGCTGGGCACCATCCCGCTGGCGGTGATCGTGCGTATGACCCGTTCGTCGATGCTGGAAGTGCTTGGCGAAGACTATATCCGTACCGCGCGCGCCAAAGGCCTGACCCGGATGCGGGTGATCGTGATCCACGCGCTGCGTAACGCGATGCTGCCGGTGGTCACGGTGATTGGTCTGCAGGTGGGCACCCTGCTGGCGGGCGCCATCCTGACGGAAACCATTTTCTCATGGCCTGGTTTAGGTCGCTGGCTGATCGACGCGCTGCAGCGTCGCGATTATCCGGTGGTGCAGGGCGGGGTGCTGCTGGTGGCGACGATGATTATCCTCGTTAACCTGCTGGTCGACCTGCTGTACGGCGTGGTGAACCCGCGTATCCGGCATAAGAAGTAAGGGGCCATCATGTCACAAGTTACTGAAAATAAAGTTATCGCTGCGCCGGTACCCATGACTCCGCTGCAGGAGTTCTGGCACTATTTCAAACGCAACAAAGGGGCGGTCGTCGGGCTGGTATACGTGGTGGTGATGATCGTCATCGCGGTATTCGCCAACTTCCTCGCCCCCTATAACCCGGCGGATCAGTTCCGTGATTCGCTGCTGGCGCCGCCGTTCTGGCAGGACGGCGGCAGCATGGCGCATCTGCTCGGCACCGACGACGTGGGCCGCGATATTCTGTCGCGCCTGATGTACGGCGCCCGCCTGTCGCTGCTGGTGGGCTGCCTGGTGGTGGTTCTGTCGCTGATCCTCGGCGTGGTGCTCGGCCTGGTGGCGGGCTATTTCGGCGGAGTGGTGGACTCAATCATCATGCGCGTCGTCGATATTATGCTGGCGCTGCCGAGTCTGCTGCTGGCGCTGGTGCTGGTGGCTATCTTCGGGCCCTCCATCGTCAACGCCTCGCTGGCGCTAACCTTCGTGGCGCTCCCGCACTATGTGCGTCTGACGCGCGCCGCGGTGCTGGTGGAGGTCAACCGTGACTACGTGACCGCCTCCCGCGTAGCGGGCGCCGGCGCGATGCGCCAGATGTTCGTTAATATTCTCCCTAACTGTCTCGCGCCGCTGATCGTTCAGGCGTCGCTGGGCTTTTCCAACGCCATTCTCGACATGGCAGCGCTGGGGTTCCTCGGCATGGGCGCGCAGCCGCCGACGCCTGAGTGGGGCACCATGCTTTCCGACGTGTTGCAGTTCGCGCAAAGCGCCTGGTGGGTAGTCACCTTCCCGGGCGTGGCGATCCTGCTGACGGTGCTGGCATTTAACCTGATGGGTGACGGTCTGCGTGACGCGCTCGATCCCAAACTGAAGCAGTAAGAGGTTCGAGATGGCGTTATTGAATGTAGATAAATTATCGGTGCATTTCGGCGATGAAAACGCGCCGTTCCGCGCCGTAGACCGCATCAGCTATAGCGTGAAGCAGGGTGAAGTGGTCGGTATCGTCGGAGAGTCCGGCTCCGGTAAATCCGTCAGCTCGCTGGCGATTATGGGGCTGATTGACTATCCCGGCCGGGTGATGGCGGACAAACTGGAATTTAACGGCCGCGATCTGCAGCGCATCTCTGAAAAAGAGCGGCGCCAGCTGGTGGGGGCGGAAGTGGCGATGATCTTCCAGGATCCAATGACCAGCCTCAACCCGTGCTTCACCGTCGGCTACCAGATTATGGAAGCGATTAAGGTCCATCAGGGTGGTAATAAGCAAACCCGCCGCCAGCGGGCCATCGACCTGCTGAACCTGGTGGGCATTCCCGATCCGGCCTCGCGGCTGGACGTCTATCCGCATCAGCTTTCCGGCGGCATGAGCCAGCGCGTGATGATCGCGATGGCGATTGCCTGTCGGCCAAAACTACTGATTGCCGATGAACCGACCACCGCGCTGGACGTGACCATTCAGGCGCAAATCATTGAGCTACTGCTGGATCTGCAGCAGCAGGAGAATATGGCGCTGGTGCTGATCACCCACGACCTGGCGCTGGTGGCGGAAGCCGCGCATAAAATTATCGTTATGTACGCGGGTCAGGTGGTGGAGACCGGTGACGCGAAAGATATCTTCCGCGCGCCGCGCCATCCTTATACCCAGGCGCTGCTGCGCGCGCTGCCGGAATTCGCCCAGGATAAAGCGCGTCTGGCCTCGCTGCCGGGCGTGGTGCCGGGGAAATATGACCGTCCCAACGGCTGCCTGCTTAATCCGCGCTGCCCCTATGCCACGGATAAATGCCGTAGCGAAGAGCCGGCGCTCGCGGATCTGACCGGCGGCCGCCAGTCTAAATGTCACTACCCACTCGATGATGCCGGGAGGCCTGGATTATGAGTACGCAAAAGGCCGCCACGCCACAACCGCTGTTGCAGGCCATTGATCTGAAAAAACACTATCCGGTGAAGAAGGGGTTATTCGCCCCGGAACGGCTGGTGAAGGCGCTGGACGGCGTCTCCTTTACCCTTGAGCGCGGTAAAACGCTGGCGGTAGTGGGGGAGTCGGGCTGCGGCAAATCGACCCTCGGTCGTCTGCTGACGATGATTGAGATCCCCACCGGCGGCGAGCTCTATTATCAGGGGCAGGATCTGCTTAAGCACGACCCGCAGGCGCAGAAGCTGCGGCGGCAAAAAATCCAGATTGTGTTCCAGAACCCGTTTGGTTCGCTGAACCCGCGTAAAAAAGTGGGGCAGATTCTGGAGGAGCCGCTGCTGATTAACAGCAGCCTGAGCAAAGAGCAGCGGCGTGAAAAAGCGCTGGCGATGATGGCGAAAGTGGGCCTGAAAACCGAGCATTACGATCGCTACCCGCATATGTTCTCCGGCGGTCAGCGTCAGCGTATCGCTATTGCTCGCGGGCTGATGCTGGATCCAGATGTGGTGATTGCCGATGAGCCGGTCTCCGCGCTGGACGTTTCGGTACGCGCCCAGGTGCTGAACCTGATGATGGATCTGCAGCAGGATTTAGGGCTGTCCTACGTGTTTATCTCCCACGACCTGTCGGTCGTCGAGCACATCGCCGATGAAGTGATGGTGATGTATCTCGGCCGCTGCGTGGAGAAGGGCACCAAAGACCAGATCTTCAACAATCCGCGTCATCCGTACACCCAGGCGCTGCTGTCGGCGACGCCGCGTCTGAACCCAGACGACCGGCGCGAGCGGATCAAGCTGACCGGCGAACTGCCGAGCCCGCTAAATCCGCCACCGGGCTGCGCCTTTAACGCGCGCTGTCGCCGTCGCTTTGGCCCCTGCACTCAGCTCCAGCCGCAGCTGAAGGATTACGGCGGCCAGCTGGTGGCCTGCTTTGCCGTCGACCAGGATGAGAATCCGCAAAAGTCCCACGCCTGATGGCGCGCTCCCGGTCCCATGGCCGGGAGCTTCTCTCCCGCCGTGGATAAAACCTGGCGCTTATGCATATTGCCGCAGTTTATGTCACGCTCTCAGAGCATTCTTCGTAGATTATCCGAAAAAATAAGCCTTTCAGTCCATTTTTATAGAATTAAAGAGAAATTAAAATGGTTCAGGTTTATTCTTTCGCTGATCTGACGCTATGATTTCATCATGACCTAATACTTTTATATAAAAACGACTGGGAAGCGTGGTGATTGCGGGAAGTTAAGGATGTACGCATACCTAAAAAATGGGGCTACCCTTCTGCAAGGGAAATGTTAGTGTAGCGATACTTCTGCCGTGGAATCATCCCGAAAATCAAATTCTAAACTATTATAACCCTGTCAATCGTGTGTATTGGTACGTCACCATCGGCGCGTTATCTGACATCCCAGAAGCGTCACGATATTTTTAATATACCCAGAAAATAACAACAAACTTAATATGAAATTTTTAAAATCATGAGGTTATCAATGAACCATTATGATGATCTGCAGCGCTTTCAAGAAAAAACGCGGACGCAAAACCTCAACTTTCAGGATCTTTCTTCGCAAGCCGCCACGCGGGAACACGGCGATTGGGCGATCCTCAATCAGCTAAATCCCGGCGCCGAGAAACCCTCTTCTCTGGCGCTGGGAGGCTCGGTCTCCGCGCCGTTGCCGCAGTCGGTGCCCGCGGATCTGTTCCGCCAGGTAGAGGCGGCCGTAGCAGCGGCGCCAACCTCTGATCCTGTTGTGTCTGCCGCTTCGGTCGCGCCTGCTACCTCCCAGCCGGTCGTGGAGACCGCCGCAGCCGCACCGGATCCGGTCAGGCAGGAGCCTGCGCTGACCCCTGCGCCTTCAATTCCGGCGTCGGAACCGGCCATGGCGCCGCCGCCGAGAATGGCCCCCCGACCCGCGCCCGCCGCTGAGAACTATGCCCACCTGTTCGCCGCGAAAAGCGCGGAGCCGGTGGCGAAAAATAAAGACCAGCCTTTGAAATCACTTCTGGAAAGGATCGCGACATGCCGTTGATTTGCGTCTGTTCACCGAAAGGCGGCGTAGGGAAAACGACCCTGGCGGCCAATTTAGCCTATTCGCTGGCGCGGACGGGCAGCAAAGTTCTGGCGCTGGATTTTGATGTCCAGAACGCGCTGCGTTTGCATTTTGGCGTACCGCTGAACGATGAGCGGGGCTATGTGGCGAAGGCGCTGGAGCTGCACGACTGGAGCCAGTGCGTGTTGAGCGCCGGCAGTAATATTTTCGTCCTGCCATATGGCGAAGTGAGTGAGGCGCAGCGTCAGGCGTTTGATGAGCAACTGACCCATAATGACCATTTCCTCCAGCGCGGTCTGTCCGCGCTGCTTAATTATCCCGGGCTTATCACCATCGCCGATATGCCCCCTGGACCTTCGCCCGCGCTAAAGGCGCTGACGGGGCTGGCGGACCTGCATCTTATCCCGCTGCTGGCGGATACCGCCTCGATGTCGACCCTGGCGCACGTAGAAAAGCAGCGCCTGACCGGCGCGGCGCTGAATCATAAGCACGGGCACTATTTCGTCATTAACCAAAGCGATAGCCGTCGCCAGGTCAGCCGGGACGTCACCAGCCTGATGGAAGAGAAACTGGGCGAGCGACTGCTTGGCGTGATCCATCGTGATGAAAGCGTGGTGGAGGCCAATGCCTCGCAGAAGTCGATCCTGGACTTTAACGCTTCCTCGGCAGCGGCCTTCGATATTGAAATCATGGCTAAAAAAATATCTTCGCTGTTGGGTATTCATATTGGCGATGGCACGGTGCACAGCCAGCCACGCATGTCAGGGCGTTAACTTTTTGCAGGGCTGCTGCATGAAAAAATCTCTTTTTTGGTTGCTGGCGCTGGTGCTGTCACCCGTCGCCGTGCTGGTGGTGATCACGCCGATGGACAGCCAAAAGCAGTATATTTTTGGTCTGTTAAGTATCGGTATTCTCTTTCTGATGGGCTTCAGCAAGCGCCGCAGCGTATCGGTCATTATGGTCGTCACGTCGCTGCTGATGTCCACCCGTTACATGTATTTTCGCCTCACGCAGACCCTGCACTTCAACTCGTCCATTGAAGCTATTCTCGGCATGGGACTCTTTCTGGCGGAAGTCTATATCTGGGTGATGCTACTGCTTAACTATCTGCAGACGGTCTGGCCGCTGAAGCGCGGCATTGTTCCGCTGCCGGATGATATGAGTAAGTGGCCGACGGTCGATATCTATATTCCGAGCTATAACGAACCGCTGGAGGTGGTGCGCGATACCGTCCTGGCGGCACAATGCATTGATTATCCAAAAGATAAAATGAAAATCTATCTTCTGGATGACGGTAAGCGCAGCGAGTTTGCCGTCTTCGCCGCCGACGTTGGGGTGGGTTATATCACCCGCAATGACAACAAGCACGCCAAAGCGGGGAACCTTAACCATGCGCTGACCCTGACTCAGGGGGAGCTTATCTGCGTTTTCGACTGCGACCACGTCGCCACGCGCGTGTTCCTGCAGGCCACCGTCGGCGGCTTCCTGAAAGACCCGATGCTGGCTCTGGTGCAGACGCCGCACTACTTCTATTCCCCGGATCCATTTGAACGTAACCTCTCCGTCGGACGCAACATTCCCAACGAAGGGATGTTGTTCTATGGCCCGATTCAGCAGGGGAACGACAACTGGAACGCCACCTTTTTCTGCGGCTCCTGCGCGGTGATCCGTCGCGAGGCGCTGGCGCAGATCGGCGGTTTCGCCGTCGAAACGGTGACCGAAGATGCTCATACGGCGCTGAAGTTTCAGCGTCTGGGGTGGAAGTCGGCCTTTCTCGATATCCCACTGGCCGCAGGCCTCGCTACTGAACGCCTGGTGGTGCACGTCATCCAGCGTACCCGCTGGGCGCGCGGGATGACGCAGATTTTCCGCGTCGATAATCCGCTGTTTGGCCGCGGGCTGACTTTTCAGCAGCGCTTGTGCTATCTCAGCGCCATGCTCTACTACCAGTTCGCGCTGCCCAGGGTGGTGTTTGTCACCGCCCCGCTGGCTTACCTGCTGTTTAACCTCAATATTATTTACTCGTCGGCGAGCCTGATCGTCTCCTATGCCCTGCCGCACCTGTTCCTCGCTATTTACGTCGGTTCGCGAATGAACGGCCGCTATCGCTACAGCTTCTGGGGGGAGATCTACGATATTGTGCTGGCCTTCCACCTGGTGCTGCCGACCCTGGTGACGATGATTTTCCCCAAACGCGGCAAGTTCAACGTCACCGATAAGGGGGGGCTGCTTGACGTCGGCTACTTCGATTTCACCGTGGTGCGCCCGCACCTGGTGGTGGCCTGCCTGCTGGCCCTGGGGGTGATCGTCGGCATCGTCCGGGCGATTGGCCATGACTATTTTGGCTCGGATCCCAACGTTATCGCCCTCAACGTCGGGTGGGGGATCTACAGTCTGATCTTCCTGCTGGCGGCGATTGCCGTGGCGCGCGAAACGCGGCAGGTGCGAAAAACCATTCGTATCGATGTCGATATTCCGGTGGTGATCCATTACGCCAGCGGCATCGTCTCGCGCAGCCATACCGCGGACCTGTCGATGGGCGGCTGCCGCGTGGTCGCGCCTGATAATCGCCATCTGGAGGATGACATCGAAGAGATTGAGCTGATCCTGCAGTCCGGGGCTATCTCGATCCCGGCCCAGCTGGTCACCTCTGACGAGCGCTTCCTGCGCCTCAAGTTTGATGAAGATATTCCGCTTTCGCGCCGCCGTGAACTGGTGCGCGTGGTGCTGGCCCGCGCGGATGCGTGGATTAATCCGCCGCGCCCGCAGGATAACCCGTTCCGCTCCTTCTTCACCATTTTACGCTGCGTGTTCGAACTGTTCTGGCTGACGTGGAAAACCCGTCGCAGCCAGCGCAATCGGGCAACAGTGGCGAAAACGGCGCAGGAGGATGGGACGTTATGAAGCGATTAACCACGCTGGCGCTGCTGGCAGGGATGCTCTCTGCGCCTGCGCTACACAGTGAAGAACCGGGCTCCGGCTCCGCTGCCCCGCTGAGCTTCCCGCAGCTCAACGACGCGGCGGACAGCGAGCCAGGCGACGAACCTCCGGCTGCCTCGCCGGAGGAGGGCGCCTCTCCGGCAGCCGCCGGCGATGCGGCGGCGACGGCCCCTGCGCCGGTTATGCCGGACTTACCCCCGCCGGTGAGCGGCACGGCCGCGACGGAGGTCATTCCTGTCGCTCCGGTCTGGGGAGGCGATCTGAATCTGGCGCAGATGGGGATGCCGGACGGGATTATCCTCAGCGGCGGCCAGCGACAGGGTGGGGTCAGCTTTACCCTGCCTGCCGATCAGGTGGTGATCCATTCGCAGCTCAGCCTTGCCGTTCGCGTATCGCCGGAGATGGCGAGCCGCAACGCCACCCTGCAGCTGATGCTCAACGGTCAACCGCTCGGCACGCTGCCGCTGGGCGCCGATGGCGAGGATGTCTCCCATTATCAGCTGGATATTCCGCCCGCGCTGATGGTTTCCAGCAATAACCTGAGCGTGAAGATCAATGATGGCGATACCCTGCAGTGCCAGCGTGACATTCATGATACGTCGCGGGTGACGGTGCTGCCCACGTCGCATTTCAGCTGGGAAAGCCAGCAGCTGAACATCAGCGACGACCTGAGCCACTTCCCGCGGCCCTTCTTTGACAGCATGCAGATGACCCCGGCGGACATTGCGGTCGCCTATGGGGCCAAGCCGTCGGCGGACGTCTTCAGCGCCGCGGCGCTGATCTCCTCCTGGCTGGGTATCCAGGCGGACTATCGCGGCATCGCCTTCAGCGCTCTGCGCGACCGCCTGCCGGAACGCCACGGCATCGTGATTGGCCATCCGGGGGAGCAGGTGGGCGGCATGATGCTGCCGGAAACCGATAAGCCGCTGCTGCGCATCATCGCCAACCCCGCCAATCCGGCCTATAAACTGCTGCTGATTGTCGGCAAAAACGATACGGCGCTGCGCATGGCCGCCTGGCGGTTAACCCGCGGCAACTTTGCGCCGCAAACCGCGACGCTGGATGTCGAACCGCAGACCATCCCGGTTGGCAAAGCATATGATGCCCCGCGCTGGATCCCCACCGATCGTCCGGTCAAGCTCAGCGAGCTGCTGCGTAAGGATCAAAGCCCGACCGTCAGCGGCGTCTGGCACGAACCTTTACGTATCGCCTTCCGCGCCGCGCCCGATCTCTATCTGTGGGATGGAGAGACCATTCCGCTACAGGTTGGCTACCGCTTCCCGTCGGAAAGCTGGATTAATGAGGACAAGTCCTTGCTGAGCGTCACGCTCAACGGCACCTTCCTCAACAACCTGCCGATGAACAAGCAGGGGCCGCTGGAGAAAGTCTGGCGCTACCTCGGGGGCGATGCGCGCCAGGAGCGCTTTACCATTCCGCTGGCGCCCTACCTGATTTACGGCGATAACCAGCTGTCGATGTACTTCAATGTGGTGCCAAAGGACGATGTTCCGTGTTCGGTGCTGCTGAATAACAATATCAAGAGCCGGATCACTGACGACTCCTGGATCGATTTGAGCAAGACGCGTCACTTCTCGCTGTTGCCCAATCTCTCCTACTTTGTCGGCGCCTCGTTCCCCTTCTCGCGGCTGGCTGACTATTCGCAGACGACTCTTCTGCTGCCGGCGGACCCGTCTGAAACCCAGGTGGCGACCCTGCTGAATCTGGCGGCACGCTCCGGGAACGCGACCGGCACCGCGCTGGCGAATAACCGCGTCGTGCTCGGGATGCCCACCGGCGGGGGGGATTTGCAGTCGCTGCGTGAACGTGACGTGCTGGCGGTCACCGCTCTCGATCAGCAGGCCTTTAACCAGAGCCTGCTGGCCGACTCACCCTATCGCCCGGTAGATAATGTGCTGAGCGTCCGCGAGCCAGACCTGTGGCAAAAAGTCCAGCGCCGGCTCACCGGCGACTGGACTTCCGCCAGCCTCGACGCCGATCGCTACTTTTCGTCGAGCAGCGCCTGGCGCGGGTTCATCAGCTATCGCTCGCCGTGGAATTCCACCCGCCTGGTGGTGGTGGCGCTGGCCAGCAATGATGACCAGCTGGCGCGACTGAAGACCGATCTGGAATCGCCGCGCATTAACGCCGGGATCCGCGGCGATACCGCGGTGATCACCAGCGATAACGGGGTGCGCAGCTTCCAGGTGAGTACGCCGTTCCCCAGCGGTCAGATGCCGTGGTACATGATGGCGGTCTGGTATGCAAGCCAGCACTCAGGTTTCCTGGCGGTGCTGGGGCTGATTGCCACCTCGATAATGGGACTGGCGCTGACCGCGATGTTTAAACGTCACGCCCGTAAGCGTCTGGGTTCGGGGGATAACCAATGAAAAGAAAAATAATAATAACGATGAAGACCTCCCGTCGGCTTACCACGTTCTGCCTCACCGGCGCGTTGACTCTCGCTGCCTCGGGCGGCGCGCTGGCGGCGGGGAACGACGCGGCGCTACAGGCGCTGTTCGCTCAGGCCAACTACTGGCATGAGAAATCTCATGACGAGCTGGCGATGGAGTCCCTGCAGAAGGTGCTCTCGGTGGATGCCAACAACACCCAGGCGCTGTATCTGATGGCGCTCTGGTCGCAGCAGGGCGGCGATATGCAGGCGGCGGCGCAGTGGCGCGCGCGGCTGGCGAAAGCGGCCCCTGACAGCCCGGGATTACAGGATCTGGACAACGCCAAAAAGATGTCGCAGGTGCCGCAGGGCCAGCTCAGCCTGGCCCGCCAGCAGGCGCGCGGAGGCAATATCCCCGGGGCGCTGGCGACCTGGCGCAGCATGTTCAATGGCAATACGCCGCCTGCCGGGCTGGCGGCGGAATATTACCTGACCATGGCCAGCGACAAATCGCTCTATCCGCAGGCTATCAGCGAGCTGCGCCAGTACGTGGCGCAGCATCCGCAGGAGAACGCCCCGCGGGTGGCGTTGGGCAAAGCGTTAACCTGGCGGGAAGAGACTCGCCGGGAAGGGATCGCCCTGCTCGAGCCGATGGCCAGCGGCAATAAAGAGGCGGACAGCGGCTTGCGCCAGGCGCTGCTCTGGCTGGGCCCGCAGGCCGGGGATGAGCAGTATTACGACACCTGGATGCAGCGGCATCCCCAGGACAGCGAAGTTCAGAATTACTTTCGCGAACGGCGCAGCGGTCAGGCGCGCGGCCAGGGCTACGCCAACCTCAACAGCGGCAATACCGCCGCCGCGAAGCAGCAGTTTGAAGAGGTATTGCAGACTAACCCCCAGGATGCCGATGCGCTGGCGGGCATGGGCTATATCGCCCAGCGCAGCGGCGACTACCAGGCCGCGTCGCAGTATCTGAGCCGGGCCGCGGACCTCGGCGGCGACGCCTCGGCGACCCGTCGTCAGCAGGCGGCCGATGCGCTGTTCTACGGCCAGCTGGCGCAGGCCCAGCAGGCCTATAAGCAGGGCAATATCAGCCAGGCGCTGGCGCTCTCCGCGCCGTTGGCGCAGCAGAGCGGGGCGCAGGGCGCCTCGGCGAAGCTGTTCCGCGCCGATGTGCTGCGGCACAACAAAGATTTGCCCCAGGCGGAGCAAACGCTGCGCTCACTGTTAAATGACGATCCGCAGAACGCGGCGGCGCGGGAAAACCTCTATTACGTGCTGCGCGAGCAGAATAAATCCGCCGAGGCGCAGGCGATGCTGCAGACGCTCCCGCAGAGCCTGCGGCAAAAACTGCAGCCGCGGGTGGTGGCCGGTATGCCGGGCGATGCCCTGCGCCGTCAGGCCCAGGCGCAGGTCAGCAGCGGTAACCCAGCCGGCGCCATTGCCACCCTGCGCGAAGGCGTCGCCCGCTATCCGGACGATCCCTGGCTGCGCCTCGACCTGGCCCGGCTGCTGCAAAAATCGGGTAACGGCAGCGAGGCCTCTTCGCTGATGTCGGCGGCCTATCGCCCCGGCGCCAGCAACAGTGCGCTGTATGCCGCCGCCCTGTTTGCCAGCGAAAACGGCGCCTGGCAGCAGGCGCAGACGCTGCTGGCGCGCATTCCCGGCGGCAGCCAGACCAGCGACATGCGCGATTTGCGCCAGCGGGTGAACTACAACCTGCAGTTGGTGACGGCCGAAAACTACCTGGCGCAGGGCAATACCATCGCCGCCAGCAATACCCTGCGGGCGATGGCCTCCACGCCGCCAAAAGCCCCGGCGGACGCCGGCAAGCTGGCGCGTCTGCTGGCCGAGAGCGGCGACCTGACCACCGCGGTCTCGCTGGTGCGCAACAATATCAGCAGCGGCGTATCCGGCAATGCCGGGGATTACGCCGATCAGATCGCTGTCCTGAATCAGGCCGGGCTGACCGGCGAGGCGCAGAACCTGATCAGCAATCCGCAGCTGCAGGCCAGCAGTACGCCGACGCAGCTGGCGAGCATTCGCAATGGCTATGTGATCAACGAAGCCGACCGCCTGCGCGAGCAGGGCAATTACGCTGCGGCGTATGACAAGCTGATCCGCGCTATGCAAAGCGATCCGCAAAATACCGATCTGATGTTCGCCATGGCGCGGCTGTACCAGAGCGGCAAAATGAACAAAGAGGCCGGGGTGGTCTATGACTACCTGATGACGCGCGATACGCCGAACCAGGATGCGCGCGCCGGGGCCATCGACGTGGCGCTGTCGGCGGGGAACAACGATCGCGCTGAACAGCTGGCCGGCGGTTTGCGCCAGGATAACTCCCCGGATCGCCTGCTGCTGCTGGCGAGAGTGGCGGAGGCCCAGGGACATCATCAGCAGGCGATGACCTATCTGCGCAGCGCCCGCGGCAAACTGCTGGGCATGCAAAGCACCAACAGTAGCGAAACGCCGACCGTCGGCGGGGTGCTGGCGGCGGATAACCCCTTTATCGGCGTGTCGCAAACGTCGGCGCCGACGCGGACGGCCTCCGCCTACGGGCAGTACATGCCGTGGCAGGTTGCCCAGTCGGCCGCCGCGCCTGGTTCCACGCTGCCGGGGATCCAGCGCACCGATCTGCCGGTGGACACCGCCCAGACGCGGATGCTGCGTCAGGTGGACACCATGATGGAGTCGCTGCAGGAGAAAACCGGCAGCTGGCTGCAGGGGGGAATGGACGTGCGTGGACGCGACGGCGAATCGGGCACCAGCAAGCTGACGGAGCTCCGGACGCCGCTGACCTGGTCATCCTCGCCGTTTGGCGACTCGCGCTTTGACTTTACCGTCACCCCGGTGTCGTTGAACGCCGGGACCGCCAGCGGCGACGCCTGGCGTCGCTACGGCGCCAACCCGCTGGCTAACGCGGTCTCCAACATGGTGAGTACCGCCACCAGCGAGCAGGCGGCGATCGCCTCGATGACCGAGGCGGAGCGGACGGCCTATTTCGCCAGCAATCCAGGGGCCGAGGCGTTAAGCGGCCTCGGCACCCTGAACGCGGCAGATTTCAATCCGACCACCAACAGCGGGATGGAAAACCTGGCGAAGCTCGGGAGCTATGATGCGGGGCAGGTGGCCAGCTATCTCTCTTCGTCCAGCCGCAAGCCGAACGTTGACCAGACCAGCGGCTCGACCGATTCGCAGAAGGCCAACGGCGTCGAACTGGCGCTGGCGTTAAGCGGTGACGATTACCGGGTCGATATCGGCAGCACGCCGTTGGGCCAGGATCTTAATACCGTAGTCGGCGGGGTGAAATGGTCGCCCAAGCTGACCAACTATCTGTCGCTGATCCTCACCGGCGAACGCCGCTCGCTAACCGACAGCCTGCTTTCCTACGTGGGTCTGAAAGACGCCTATTCCGGGAAAACCTGGGGGCAGGTGACGAAAAACGGCGGCACCCTGCAGCTGAGCTATGACGACGGCGACGCGGGCTTCTATGTCGGCGGCGGTGGATACAGCTATCTGGGGCAGAACGTCGCCAGCAACACCAGTATCAACGCCAATGCCGGGGTCTATCTTCGTCCCTACCATGACGAATACCGCCAGCTGCAGGCCGGGTTGAGCATGAGCTATATGGATTACTCCAAAAACCTCAGCTACTTCACCTATGGTCAGGGGGGCTACTTTAGTCCGCAAAACTACGTCAGCGTATCGCTGCCGGTCAGTCTGACGGAGAAATATGATAACTGGACCATGAAGCTCGGCGGCTCGGTGGGCTATCAGTCTTACAGTCAGGATAAGAGCGCCTATTTCCCGACCAATTCGGAGTGGCAACAGACCCTGGAGACGGCGGTGAGCAATGGGTTTGCCAAGGAAGCCTACTACTCCGCGACCTCGAAGAGCGGCATAGGGTATACCCTGCGCGCCGGGGCGGATTACAAGGTCAACAAACAAATGACCCTGGGGGGCCAGATTGGCTATGACACCTTCGGGGATTATAACGAAAGCACCGCTGGGCTCTATATTCGCTATATGTTAGGAGATCATTGATGATGACGGAGAACAATAACCCGGTGGTGATGACCTGGTTTCAGCAGCAGCAGACGCCTGCCGGATGGTTCGATCTGTTGATTATTATGATCGAAGGTATGCTAAATAATGCCGGCGAGCTGGAAAGCCAGCCCTTCCTGCGTCAGATGGGCGCCTCGCTGGCGGAGACCCATCCGCTGCCGGCGTCGGAGACGGTGGGGGATCTGGAGGCCAATATCAACCGGCTGCTGACTCATTTTCACTGGGGCGTGGTGACCATCGATGTCGGTGAGGACGGCCTGCGCCTGCGCCATCAGGCGTTGCCGGTCAGCCGCGACGAAGCGGGGCGCGTGCGCTGGTGCAACGCGTTCTGTGCCATACTCGAGGGGTTATATTCTCGCTGGCTGCAGAGTCAGGGAGGCAGTGCCCACGTGATACTGCAGCGTGAGCGGGTGTTCTCCGTCTCTGACGTTCAGTTTCTCTACTACCATCCATAAAGAGTGAATTTATGCCCCTGCGTGCTTTAGTGGCGGTGATAGTGACGACGGTAGTGATGCTGGTGCCCAGGGCGTGGGCGGATACGGCCTGGGAGCGCTATAAGGCCCGTTTTATGATGCCGGATGGTCGTATCATTGATACCGCCAATGGCAATGTGTCGCATACGGAAGGTCAGGGCTTCGCCATGCTTCTGGCGGTGGCGAATAACGATCGTCCGGCGTTCGACAAGCTGTGGCAGTGGACGGACAACACCCTGCGCAACAAGTCTAACGGGCTGTTTTACTGGCGCTATAACCCGGTGGCGCCGGACCCTATCGCCGATAAAAACAACGCCTCCGATGGCGATACCCTGATCGCCTGGGCGCTGCTGCGCGCGCAAAAGCAGTGGCAGGATAAGCGCTATGCGATTGCCTCTGACGCCATCACCGCCGCCCTGCTGAAGTCTACGGTGGTGTCTTTCGCCGGTCGCCAGGTAATGCTCCCGGGCGTGAAAGGGTTCAACCTCAATGATCACCTGAACCTTAACCCTTCCTATTTCATCTTCCCGGCCTGGCGCGCCTTCGCGGAGCGGACGCATCTCACCGCCTGGCGGACATTGCAGAGCGACGGACAGGCGCTGCTGGGGCAGATGGGCTGGGGGAAATCACATCTACCCAGCGACTGGGTGGCGCTGCGGGCGGATGGCAAGATGCTGCCAGCCAAAGAGTGGCCGCCGCGGATGAGTTTCGATGCGATCCGTATCCCGCTGTATCTCTCGTGGGCCGATCCGCATAGCGCCTTGCTCGCGCCCTGGAAGGCCTGGATGCAGAGTTACCCGCGCCTGCAAACCCCGGCGTGGATCAACGTCAGCACCAACGAGGTGGCTCCCTGGTATATGGCCGGCGGCCTGCTGGCGGTGCGCGATCTGACGCTGGGTGAACCGCAGGAGGCGCCGCAGATTGACGACAAGGATGATTATTACTCTGCCAGCCTCAAGCTGTTGGTCTGGCTGGCGAAACAGGATCAGCGCTAAATACGGTGATTGATTTGCCGCCTTCCCCGCCCGTATGCCTGCGGGCTGAGAAGGTAGAATGGGAACGTCTCACGATGTAAGGCCGCCAACATAGGCGGCCTTGTCGCTTATTGCGGATAAGGCACCCAGCTACCGCCATTCAGCTGGACATAAGGCTTGCCCTGATACTGGATGACGATGGCGTTGGCGTTCTCGGACACCGCCGCGCTCTGCGGCAGGTTGGCGACATACTGCTGCCAGTTGACGCTGTCCTCGCTGAACATTTTGCCGTCGAGGGCGCGCACCACCAGCTCCGACACCGCCAGATAACTGCTGGGCTGATCGATGATAATCGGCGCCCCTTCATGCGGCGCCTTCATACCGAAGAATTTCACCGCCGTCGGGACGTTAGTGATCGACGGGCTTGGAATATCGCGCAGGCCAGATACCTGCATCTTATCGCCCTTCAGCGCGCCGCCGTGTTCCGGCACCACCACCACCATCACTTTCCGCCCCGATTTCTCCAGCTCGGTGAAGAAGTTATCCAGGTCATCAAACAGCTTCTGCGCCCGCACTTTGTAGTCTGCGGTTTTGCTTTGTCCCGGGAAGTGGTTGCCGTCATGCAGCGGCAGGGTGTTATAGAAGGTGGCGTTCCGCGGATTGCTGCTGGCCTCTTCGGTCTTCAGCCAGCGGTTGAGGACCGCCAGATCCTCATACACCGGGGAGCCGTCAAACGCCTGCAGGCTGACCGGCAGGCCGGTCTGGTCCATCAGCGGACTCTGCATACCGCCCAGCGAACGCAGCTCTTTCAGGAAGTCGCCGAACAGACCGTTATGGCCGAGCATCAGCTGCTGGTTGAAGCCGAGCTTTGCCAGGTTTTCAAACAGGTAGCAGTCGGCGCCGGACGGCTGATACAGATTAGTATGCGACAGCTGGCCGCAGCTGGCGCGCAGCAGGCGCACCGCCGCCGGGCCGCTGTAGGAGGTCGCGGAGTTAAAGTTTTTGAAGACAATATCAAAGTGCTTCCATAGCGGATGATCCATCAGACCGGCGGCTTCAATATCCGACCAGGAGAGGGAGCAGATGTTGATCACCAGCAGGTCAAACGGCTGCGCATCCGCCGGCAGCTGGTCCGGGAACGGCGTCTTGCGCTTCTGCTCGGCGGCATAGAAAGCGTTCAGCCAGTTGGTCAGGTTGGCTGAGGTCGGCGGCTCGGTCTGCGGCGGAATATCGCTGTTGGCGGGGCTGGACGCGGCGCCAGCGGCGGCGTTGGCCCCGGTATTGGCCTGTGCGGTCGTGGCGGCGGCCGTGGTGGGCTGACCGGAGGGCCATAGGGTAAAGGCCGGCAGCAGCGGGCTGACCGCCAGCCAGACGACCATTGCCGAGACAAACACGGTGACGCGCAGCCACTGGCTGATAAACAACCATAGCACCAGCAAAACAAAGAAGGCGCCAACCATGCTCCAGTTGATAAAGCGGACAATCAGATCCCAGATATAGCTGGCGCTGAAGCCGGCGATTTGCGACCCCTGGCTAAAAATCGACTCTGGCCCGGGCAGCCAGGTATCGTGCCAGAACAGCGCGAATCCCAGCGGAATAGCGATCCAGTGGCGGATACGGTGTAGCTTTTCGCGCGGGATCGGCACCAGCAGAAAGGCGAGAAATACCAGGTTCAGCATCGGATGGAAATTGAGATACCCGGCCCACAGCAGGGCAAACTTGACCAGAAAGTAGAAGTTCCAGCCGCCAAGGCCGCGCCAGTACTGCCAGAGCGGAAGCGGTGCCGCGGTCGTTTTTTTATTTGTCATTTGTTCGCTTTGCCTTGCTTAACCGTTGTTCCCCGGCGTAATACCCCTGCCGGTTTCACGTAACGGGGTTTAAAGAACATCAGTCTTAACGTCGTGCGGATCCGGCGCTGATAGTGGCGCGTCAGGTAGCCCAGCGGAAAAAACAGCAGGGCGCAGAGCACCACCAGTTGCAGAATATCGGCGAGAGACATCATCAGGCTTGCTCCTCGCGGGTGGTTAACCGGTGTGGTTCGGGGTAGCGTCGCCAGTGGCGTCCATCGTGGGTGGCGTTAATGGTCTCGTTTTTACCGACCGAGAGAGGCAGCGGCGTGTTCCAGCGCGCCGGCTCGACGCCGCGCATGATTACGATTTCCGAGAGGATTTGCTTGTCTTCAAACCACACCATACGGTTAGAAAAAATATCGCCGGTCGGCAGCGGGAAAATGTGGTTTAGCGCGGTATCGAGGTCATTGATCCGGCAAAACGACAAAAACAGCACCAGCCGGTTATTGCCGATGGTCATGATGTCGCCCATCCGGTTAGGTTTGCATAACGTCAGCGCCTGCTCAACGCGCAGCCCCGGCGCCGGGCGCAGGGCCACCATCACGCCTTTGCTGTCGGGTGGAAGCAGGGTATTGGTCATCACGTTGTGCACCGCTTCGCAGAAGGCATCCCACTTCTGGTAGCCGCGCAGCTTTAACGGCTGGCTCCAGGTCAGCAGGGTGGCAAAATCTTCCGGGATATGGCGGGAGAACTTTTGGTTCTGTACGCTTTCGATTAGCGTCAGGCAGCGGGAGAGCGATGCGCTGCTGGGGATCACCAGGCTGGCGCCGCTGCTGAGCAGTAGCCGCTCATCGGTCGCGCGCAGGCTCGGGGTTTGTTCACGGACGATGATTTTCAGCGCCGTACCGCGCTGGCGACGCAGGGTATGAATATAGCGGCCCAGCTGTTCAATTTGCGTATTTTGGGTAATGGAGAAGAGGATCGTCGCCGCTTGCGCGGTGCGCCCGGCGTTGAAGACCTCGTCGTTGGTGTCAAACAGCGTCCAGTATTCCGACAGCGGCGGGGCGCCTTCCAGCACGCGCACATGGCTGAGGATCGCTTTTTCGTCGCTGCGCGGCTGCACGCTGGTTTCAGCGTCCTGCGCTAATCGCCAGCCAGCGTCATCATGTTGCACCATCAGCTGCTGTTGGGCGCTGATACCCTTATCGCTTCCCCACCAGGCAATATCAAAGATATGCCGGTCGCCCTGGTAACGAATACTTGCCAGTCCGGAAAGGGAGCGGTACTCACGTAATAAGGGAGTCAGCTGCCGATCGATTTCCTGCGCGGAATTGATCGCTAAGAACGCGCAACGGTGATATTGCGCCCAGCGGCTGGTCTTTTCTACCCAGGCGCATAACTTTTCATTATTTATATTTTGCCAGGCATTTTCAGCGCATAGCAGAATAAACAAATAATTGCCAGGTTCGAGGGAGCAGACTAAATCGCGGTGTATTTCCTCCAGCGCCTGCGGGCGATTCGGCAGGGTGAATAGCGCGATATTATCCGGACCGTGAATATGATCTAATGAAATGATATCCTTGGGTTTGTTTCCCATAACCAGCGCGGCAACGTGGCTGTTTTTCGCCTGCGCGGCCAGTGTCTGATTAAACAGGCTGACGGCATCGGCATAACGGTCGACGTTGAGCCACCATACTCCGCCGACCGGCATATGGCACACTTCATCCCATAATGATGAAATACCCAAAGTAAATACATTATCCACGGCATCCCTCGTGCGCCCTGATTGACACTGAATAAGTTTACTAGCGAAACCGACAGAGTAAACCTAACATTGAAATTAAAGGTCATCAGTTTTAGCATGTACACCTGCTTTTAAGGATGAGCTGTATACGTCCTCTGGTTTAATAATAAATTTCGAACGGACAGAGATATGCCAGCAAAAGATCCTGCGGTACCCACGGACGCCACGCTGGGGTACACCTTTCAAAATGATTTTCTGGCGCTTAGCCGGGCATTTTCCCTGCCGGATATTGATTATCATGATATTTCCAGGCGCGAACAGCTGAACGCGGCGCTGAAGCGCTGGCCGCTGCTGGCAGAGTTTGCAGAGAAAAAATAAGGAAGCCGGAGATGGCTATTCTGGGATTACAGGGCGTGCGCGGGGGAACTGGCGTCACGTCCATTACGGCTGCACTCGCCTGGGCCCTGCAATTGCTCGGTGAAAGCGTGCTGGCGATCGACGCCAGCCCGGATAATATGCTGCGCTTTTTCTTTAATACCGATATCCATCATCAGGACGGCTGGGCGCGGGCGCTGCTCGACGGCCGGGACTGGCGTGACGCGGGCTTGCGCTATACGCAGCATATCGATCTACTGCCGTTTGGCCAGCTCAGCGCCGGCGAAAGAGAAAATGTCGACCAGCTGCAGCCCACCCTGGGGGCGATAGCGGAGGCAGTACAGCAGCTACAGGGCCAGTACCGCTGGCTGCTGCTGGATCTGCCGGCGGGTTATTCGCCGTTGACCCGCGAGCTGCTGACGCTTTGCGATCGCTCGCTGGTGGTGGTTCATCCCGACGCCAATAGCCATATCCGTCTACACCAGCAGCCCCTCCCGGCCAACAGCGATATTCTGATTAACGATCTGCGGGTCGGCAGCCAGCTGCAGGAAGATCTCTACCAGCTGTGGCTGGAGAGCCAGCCGCGCATCCTGCCGGTGACGATTCACCGCGACGAGGCGATGGCCGAGTGCCTGGCGGCGAAACAACCTCTTGGGGAGTATCGTCAGGATTCGCTGGCGGCGGAAGAGGTGCTGACCCTGGCGAACTGGTGCCTGATCCACTATTCCGCCGGGAGAGCGGCATGATCCGCCTCAGTACGCTGCTGCTGGCCCCGCCGGTGGGGGAGCGGCTGCGTGCGCGCTATGATGACTATCGGCAGCACGGCGCTTCGTGGCTGTCGGCGTCGCTTGGCTGTCTGTGGGCGTCGCTGGTCTGGGCGCTGATGCCGCTGGAGACGCCGCGCTGGCAGGCGATTCTGGCCCGCCATGAAACCTATTTTCCCCACATAAATCCGCATCGCCCGCGTCCGCTGGATCCGCTGCGCTACCTGCTGCAATCCCTGTGGTTACTGACGACGCGCGTGCCGGAGCCGGAGAAAAAGGTCAACTGGCGTTCGCTGGCGGCGCTGGAAGGGGTGCACGGTCGCTATACGCAGTGGCTGGAAAAATTGCCTGAGCAGATGAACGCCCGCACCGGCCATCTGGATAAACAGAAAGAGCTGGCGCACCTCAATCCTAAACTGCGCCGGGCGATCCTTGGGGGGGTGACCTTCTGCTCGCTGGTGCTGGCGCTGATGTGTATTACGCAGCCCTTTAACCCGCTGTCGCAGGTTATCTTCCTGATGCTGCTGTGGGGCGTGGCGCTGCTGGTGCGACGCATCCCGGGCCGTTTCTCGGCGCTGATGCTGATCGTGCTGTCGCTGACGGTGTCGTGCCGCTATATCTGGTGGCGCTATACCTCGACGCTGAACTGGAACGACCCGGTAAGTCTGGTGTGCGGGATCATTCTGCTGTTCGCAGAGACCTACGCCTGGGTGGTGCTGGTGCTGGGCTACTTCCAGGTGGTCTGGCCGCTGAATCGCCAGCCGGTGCCGCTGCCGGAGGACATGGATTTGTGGCCAACTGTGGACATCTTCGTCCCCACCTATAACGAAGATCTCAACGTGGTGAAAAACACCATTTACGCCTCGCAGGGCATCGACTGGCCGAAGGACAAGCTGAACATCTGGATCCTCGACGACGGCGGACGGGAAGCGTTTCGCCAGTTTGCCAAAGATGTTGGGGTGCACTATATCGCCCGCACCAGCCACGAACACGCCAAGGCCGGCAACATCAATAATGCGCTGAAATATGCCAAAGGGGAGTTCGTCTCGATCTTTGACTGCGACCATGTGCCGACGCGCTCGTTTCTGCAGATGACCATGGGCTGGTTTCTGAAAGAGAAAGAGCTGGCGATGATGCAGACCCCGCACCACTTCTTCTCGCCCGATCCCTTTGAGCGCAATCTTGGTCGTTTTCGCAAAACGCCGAACGAAGGGACGCTATTCTACGGCCTGGTGCAGGACGGGAACGACATGTGGGACGCCACCTTCTTCTGCGGCTCCTGCGCCGTTATCCGCCGCGGCCCGCTGGATGAAATTGGCGGGATAGCCGTCGAAACGGTGACCGAAGATGCCCACACCTCGCTGCGTCTGCACCGGCGGGGATATACCTCCGCCTATATGCGTATTCCGCAGGCGGCGGGGCTGGCGACGGAGAGTTTATCCGCGCATATCGGCCAGCGCATCCGCTGGGCGCGCGGAATGGTGCAGATATTCCGCCTCGATAATCCGCTGTTTGGCAAAGGCCTGAAGCTGGTGCAGCGCGTCTGCTACGCCAACGCCATGCTTCACTTTCTCTCCGGTATTCCGCGCCTCATCTTCCTCACGGCGCCGCTGGCCTTTTTGCTGCTCCATGCCTATATCATTTATGCGCCAGCGCTGATGATCGCGCTATTCGTGTTGCCGCACATGATCCACGCCAGCCTGACCAACTCGAAGATTCAGGGCAAATATCGCCATTCGTTCTGGAGTGAAATTTACGAGACGGTGCTGGCCTGGTATATCGCGCCGCCCACTTTTGTGGCGCTGATCAACCCGCATAAAGGCAAGTTCAACGTCACCGCGAAGGGCGGGCTGGTGGAAGAGGAGTATGTCGACTGGGTGATCTCCCGGCCCTATATCTACCTGGTGCTGCTCAATCTGGTCGGCGTCGCGGTGGGGATCTGGCGCTTCATGTACGGCCCGGAAAATGAAATCCTCACCGTCTGGGTGAGTATTGTCTGGGTATTCTACAACCTGATTATTCTTGGCGGCGCGGTGGCGGTCTCGGTTGAAAGCAAGCAGGTTCGCCGTTCGCACCGTGTCGAAATGAGCATGCCGGCGGCTATCGCCCGCGAAGATGGCCACCTGTTCTCCTGCACCGTCCACGACTATTCCGACGGCGGACTGGGGATCAAAATTAACGGCGACGCGCAGGTGCTGGAAGGCCAGAACGCCAGGCTGCTGCTCAAACGGGGACAGCAGGAGTATGCCTTCCCGGTCAGGGTCGCGCGGGTCAACGGCAGCGAAGTGGGGCTCCAGCTGCTGCCGTTAACCAACCAGCAGCATATCGATTTTGTGCAGTGTACGTTTGCCCGCGCTGATACGTGGGCGCTTTGGCAGGATAGCTTCCCGGAAGATAAGCCGATGGAAAGCCTGCTGGATATCCTCAAGCTGGGCTTTCGTGGCTATCGTCACCTGGCGGAGTTTTCGCCGCCGTCGGTGAAGGTGGTTTTCCGCGCGCTCACTTCGCTGGTGGCCTGGATAGCGTCGTTTGTACCCCGACGCCCTGAACGCGCCGCGCCGACGCTCTCCGCAGACCCGGCAATGGCTCAACAATGATGATAATGCGATGAAAAGAAAACTTTCCTGGATGTGTGCAGTAGCGGTGGGCATGTGCAGCTGGTATCCACTGGCCTCTTACGCGGCGCCGGCCGCGGTGGCGAACGCTGCCCCTGGCGTTCAGCCGCAGGCCGCGACCCCGGCTGCGCCGATCGTGGTGGGCGAGCCGACGGCGACCCTCGCCGAACCGACCGCTCCGGCGGCGCTGGCCGAGAACGTGCCGCAGCGGGAGGTGAAGCTGAGCTTTGCCACCATCGCGCCGCCGCCCGGCAGCATCGTGCTGCGCGGCTCACGGCCTGACGCGTCGGTCGAATTCGGCATGCGCAGCGATGAGCTGGTCGCCAACGCGCTGCTCAATCTGGAATACACCCCATCGCCCTCGCTGCTGCCCGTGCAGTCGCAGTTGAAGGTCTATCTTAACGATGAGCTGATGGGCGTCCTGCCCGTCACCAAAGAGCAGCTGGGGAAAAAGATCCGCGCGCAGCTGCCGATTGACCCGCTGTACATCACCGACTTCAACCGCGTACGGCTGGAGTTTGTCGGCCACTACCGCGACGTCTGCGAAAACCCGGCCAGCAGTACGCTGTGGCTGGACGTCGGACGCGAAAGCTATCTGGATCTCACCTACCAGTCGCTGAAGGTAAATAACGATCTGTCACACTTCCCGGTGCCGTTCTATGATCCGCGCGATAACCGTCCGCTGAAGCTGCCGATGATTTTCCCGGGCTCGCCAGCGGTCACCCAGCAGCAGGCGGCGGCGATAGTCGCCTCCTGGTTCGGCAGCAAGGCCGGCTGGCGCGGCCAGCAGTTCCCGGTCTATTTCAATGAACTGCCGGATCGTAACGCCATTGTCTTCGCCACCAACGACAAGCGTCCGGACTTCCTGCGCGATCATCCGCCGGTCAAGGCGCCGACCATCGAAATGATCGACAACCCGAACGATCCCTACGTCAAGCTGCTGGTGATTTTCGGCCGCGATGATAACGACCTGCTGCTGGCGGCGAAGGGGATTGCTCAGGGCAATATTCTGTTCCGCGGCAGCAGCGTCACCGTGGACGGCATCAAAACCCTGCAGCCGCGTCAGCCTTACGACGCGCCGAACTGGGTGCGCACCGACCGTTCGGTCACCTTTGCTGAGCTGAAAACCTATGAGCAACAGCTGCAGTCCAGCGGCCTGGTGCCGGATGCCATCACCGTGGCGCTTAACCTGCCGCCGGATCTCTATCTGCTGCGGGCCAACGGCATCGATATGGATCTGAAATACCGCTACACCATGCCGCCGGTGAAGGACAGCTCGCGGATGGATATCAGCCTCAACGACCAGTTCCTGCAGTCGTTCAGCCTTAACAGCTCCCAGGACGTGAACAAACTGATCCTGCGCCTGCCGGTGCTGCAGGGGCTGCTGGACGGCAAATCGGAGGTCACCATCCCCGCGCTGCGTCTTGGGGCGGTCAACCAGCTGCGCTTTGACTTCCAGTATATGAACCCGATGCCCGGCGGCTCCATCGACAACTGTATTACCTTCCAGCCGGTGCAGAACCACGTGGTGATTGGCGACGATTCGACCATCGACTTCTCGAAGTATTATCACTTTATCGCCTTGCCGGACCTGCGCGTCTTCGCCAATGCGGGCTTCCCTTACAGCCGTATGGCGGACCTTTCCGACACGCTGGTGGTGGTGCCGAAGGCGCCGACCCAGGGCCAGGTGGCGACGCTGCTGCAGGCGCTGGGGGGCATCGGTTCGCAGACCGGTCTGGCGGCGATTAATCTGCAAATGACCGACGATGGCAACCAGATCAAGAATAAAGACGCGGATCTGCTGCTGATCGGCGCGATCCCGTCGTCGCTCAAGGACGACACCAAAATCAACCTGCTGGTCGAGGCGACCAAAAGCTGGGTGAAAATGCCGATGCGCCACTATGACCTGGCGAGCATTTATCCCGACGATGAGGCCCGCACGCCCAATACCCGCACCGACATTACCTCTTCCGGGCCGATGGCGGCGGTGATTGGCTTCCAGTCGCCGTATAACGATCAGCGCAGCGTGGTGGCCCTGCTGGCCGACAGCCCGCGCGGTAATGAACTGCTGACCAACGCCCTCAACGACAGCGGTAAGCGGGCGGCGATGTTTGGCTCGGTGGCGGTGATCCGCGAATCCGGCGTCAACAGCCTGCGGGTGGGGGATATTTACTACGTGGGTCATCTGCCCTGGTTCGAGCGCATCTGGTTCGCGCTCTCTAACCACCCGATACTGCTGGCGATCTTCGCCGCCATCAGCATTGTGCTGCTGGCATGGGTGCTGTGGCGCATGCTGCGCATCATCAGCCGCCGCCGTCTTAGCCTGGATGATGAGTAAACCATGATGAAAGTACTTTGTGGCGCGGTGCTCTCGGCGCTGCTGCTGGCGGCGGGCCAGGTGGGCGCCGCCTGCCAGTGGCCCGCCTGGGAGCAGTTTAAACAAGCGTACGTCAGCCCCGAGGGACGGGTGATTGACCCCAGCGATGCGCGCAAAATCTCCACCTCCGAAGGGCAGAGCTATGGCCTGTTTTTCGCCCTGGCGGCCAACGATCGCGCGGGGTTCGACAAACTGCTGACCTGGACGCAGAACAACCTGGCGGAAGGCGATCTGAAACAACATTTGCCGGGCTGGCTGTGGGGCAAAAAGGACGATGAGCAGTGGACCCTGCTGGACAGCAACTCGGCGTCCGACTCGGATCTGTGGATAGCCTGGGCGCTGCTGGAGGCGGGGCGCCTGTGGCAACAGCCGCAGTACACCGAGACCGGAAAAGCCCTGCTGGCGCGGATTGTCGCTGAAGAGACGGTGGCGGTGCCAGGCCTCGGCACGATGCTGCTGCCGGGAAAAGTCGGTTTTGCCGATGACAGCGGCTGGCGGTTTAACCCCAGCTATCTTCCGCCGCAGCTGGCCACCTACTTTGTGCGTTTTGGCGCGCCGTGGCCCGCTCTGCGCGACAGTAACCTGCGCCTGCTGCTGGAGACCGCGCCGAAAGGCTTTACCCCGGACTGGGTGCGCTATGAGAAAGGGAAAGGCTGGCAGCTGAAAACCGAAAAGCCGCCGATCGGCAGCTATGACGCGATTCGCGTCTACCTGTGGGTGGGCATGCTCCATGATGGCGATAAGCAGAAAGCGCGTCTGCTGCAACGCTTCGCGCCGATGGCGGCGCAGACCACGGAGCAGGGGATACCCCCGGAGAAAGTGAATATCGCCACCGGCAAAACCAGCGGCCAGGGGCCAGTGGGCTTCTCCGCGGCAATGCTGCCGTTTTTACAGGACGACGAGGCCCGGTCGGTGCAACGCCAGCGCGTCGCCGATAACTATCCCGGCGCGGATGCCTACTACAGCGCAGTTCTGACGCTGTTCGGCCAGGGTTGGGATCAACACCGTTTTCGTTTCACGGCGAGTGGTGAATTACAACCTGACTGGAACCAGGAATGCGCAAGCTCACACTAAGTTTACTCATGCTGTCCCTCGGCGTTGCGCTGCTGCCGTTAGCGCAGGCGACGACGACGCCTGCCCAGGAGCATCTGCTGGAGCAGGTGCGCCTCGGCGAGGCCAGCAATCGTGAAGACCTGGTGCGCCAGTCGCTGTACCGTCTGGAGCTGATTGATCCCAACAACCCGGAGCTGATTGCCGCGCGGATGCGCTATCTGCTGCGTCAGGGGGATGCCGCCGGGGCGCAAAAAGAGCTGGAACGACTGACGAAGCTGGCGCCGGACTCCCCGGAGCTGAAGGCGTCGCGCAATGAGATGAAAAGCAACACCGGCGAGGGCCGCCAGGCGCTGCAGCAGGCGCGACTGCTGGGCGTGGCCGGGAAGGTCGATGAAGCCATCGCCGCCTATGAAAAACTGTACGGCGGGGTGCCGGATGACGTTGACGTCGCCATTGAATACTGGACGCTGGTGGCGCGCCTGCCGTCCCGCCATAGCGAAGGCGTCAGCCAGTTGAAAAAACTGAACGCCAGCGCGCCGGGCAACGTCAGCCTGCTGACTTCGCTGGCGAAGCAGATGTTCGCCGATAACAAACCGCAGGAGGGGTTCGCCTATCTGGCGGAGATGGCCCGATCGGCCTCGGGACGCGGTATCGCCGCCGATATGTGGTTCAGTGAGGTGAAAAGTATGCCGGTGAGTAAGGCCAGCGTGCAGGCGTTGCAGCAATTTCTTCTGCAGTTTCCCACCGGCTCGGTGGCGGCGAACGCCCGCGTTCTGCTCGACCAACAGCAGGCGCAGCTGCAGGATCCGACTTTCCGCGCCCGCTCGGAAGGGCTGGCGGCGGTCAAGTCCGGGAATACCACGCAGGCGGTCGCGGATCTGCAGAAAGCCGTTCAGGCCGACAGCCGCGACAGCGACGCGGTGGGCGCTCTCGGCCAGGCCTATTCCCAGCGCGGCGACCGCGCGCGGGCAGTGGCGCAGCTCAGTAAAGCGATTGCCATGGACCCTGACAGCCCGAACCGCGGCAAGTGGGACAGCCTGCTGCAAACTAACCGCTACTGGCTGCTGATAAAGCAGGGGGATAACGCCCTGAAAGCCGGCCAGCTTTCGCAGGCGCAGAACTATTATGCCCAGGCGCAGCGGGTCGATCGCACCGACAGCTATGCCGTGCTGGGGCTGGGGGACGTCGCGGCGGCGCGCAAAGAGGCGGCGGCGGCGGAGCGCTATTACCAGCAGGCGTTGCGCCTGGATCGCGGCAATAACCTGGCGGTGCGCGGCCTGGCCAACCTCTATCGCGCCGAATCGCCGGAGAAAGCCAGCGCCTGGATCGCCGGCCTCCCTCCCGCTCAGCGGCGCAGTATCGATGATATTGAGCGCAGCCTGACTAACGACCGGCTGGAGAAACAGGCGCAGGCTCTGGAGAGCCAGGGCAACTGGGCGCAGGCGGCGGAAGTTCAGCGTCGGCGCCTGGCGCTGGATCCGGACAGCGTCTGGATAACCTACCGTCTGGCGCGGGATCTGGTCAGCGCCGGCGAACGCCAGGAGGCCGACGCGCTGATGCGGACGATGGTCAACCGCCAGCCGCAGGACGCCGAACGGGTCTACGCCTCGGGACTCTACCTGTCGGGGAACGACCAGGACGATCTGGCTCTGGCGCAAATCGCCGCTCTGCCGCGCAGCGCGTGGACGGATAACATTCGTGAACTCGAAGCGCGTCTGCAAAGCGACCGGGTGCTGCGCCAGGCCAACCAGCTGCGCGACAGCGGCGACGAAGCGCAGGCGATCGCCCTCATCAAACGGCAGCCCGCCTCGGTGCGCTATGATCTGACGCTGGCCGACTGGGCGCAGCAGCGCGGAGACAGCCAGACGGCGATTGCCGACTATCAGCGGGTGCTGCGTCAGGAGGCCGACAACGGCGATGCGCGCCTCGGCCTTGCGGAAGTCTACCTGGCCGAGGGCGATAAACCGGCCGCCCGGGCGCAGGTCATGCAGCTGAAAGGCGCAGAGACCGAATCCATGAACATGCAGCGGCGGGTGGCGCTGGCGCGAGCTGGCCTTGGCGATACCGCTGACGCGCAACGGATTTTTAATCAGATTGTGCCGCAGGCGAAGGCGCAGCCGCCCTCGATGGAGAGCGCGCTGGTGCTGCGCGATGCCGCGCGCTTTGCCACCCAGAGCGGGGCGCCGCAGCAGGCGCTGACGCACTACCGGGAAGCGATGGTGGCCTCCGGCATTACCCCCGCGCAGCCGCAGGATAACGATACTTTTACGCGGCTGACGCGCAACGACAGCCATGATGACTGGCTGAAGCGCGGGATCCGCAGCGATGCCGCCGACCTTTATCGTCAGCAGGATCTGAACGTCACCCTGGAACATGACTTCTGGGGTTCCAGCGGCACCGGCGGCTATTCCGACCTGAAGGCGCATACCACCATGCTGCAGGTGGATGCTCCGCTGGCGGATGGCCGGATGTTCTTCCGCACCGACCTGGTCAATATGGATGCCGGCAGCTTTTCCACCCACAGCGACGGGAGCTACTCGCCCAGCTGGGGCACCTGCGGGGAGATCGCCTGTACCAGCGGCAGTAAAAATCAGACCGACAGCGGGGCCAGCGTGGCGGTCGGCTGGAAGAATGACACCTGGAGCGGGGATATCGGCACCACGCCGATGGGCTTCAATGTCGTCGATGTGGTGGGGGGGCTGAGCTACAGCAGCGACGTCGGGCCGGTGGGGTACACGGTCAACGTCCACCGGCGGCCTATCTCCAGCTCGCTGCTCTCCTTTGGCGGGCAGAAGGACAGCAGTAGCCATACCGGCGCCACCTGGGGCGGCGTCCGCGCCGACGGCGGCGGCCTGAGCCTGAGCTACGATCGCGGGGAGGCTCACGGCATCTGGTCCTCGCTGGGCGCCGACTCGCTGACCGGTAAAAACGTGGCGGATAACTGGCGCGTGCGCTGGATGACCGGGTACTACTACAAGGTCATCAACGAGAATAATCGTCGCCTCACCGTCGGCCTCAACAATATGATCTGGCACTACGACAAAGATCTCAGCGGCTACACCCTCGGCCAGGGCGGCTATTACAGCCCACAGGAGTATCTCTCGTTCGCCGTGCCGGTGACCTGGCGTCAGCGCACCGAGAACTGGTCCTGGGAGCTCGGCGGGTCGGTGTCATGGTCCCATTCGCGCACCCAGACGCAAGCCCGCTATCCGCTGCTGAACCTGATCCCGTCCGACTACCGGCAGCGCGCCAGCGAGCTGACGGAGGAGGGGAGCAGCAGCCATGGATTCGGTTACACCGCCAGAGCGCTGGTGGAGCGGCGGGTGACCAGCAACTGGTTCGTCGGCGCCGCGGTCGATATTCAGCAGGCGAAGGATTACACCCCGAGCCATGCGCTGCTTTACGTCCGCTACTCGGCGGCCGGCTGGCAGGGGGATCTGGATATGCCGCCCCAGCCGCTGGTGCCCTACGCCGACTGGTAGCAGAATAGGCTGAATTACGTTACAGAGCGCCACTCCGCGACGCGCTTCGCGTATACTCGTGAGGCGTTGCCCACCGTTGGCCGTCGGGGATGTATCCCGGCGTCCGCGCCACCGCGCGGAAATATCCCGTCACTTCATCCCTCGCGGGCGTGGGCGAAGGATTTAAGTATATAATCAGCCTGAAACGACCGGGATTGAAGGATTGATACCGGGTATGTATTCAGTATCAGTGGAGAACACCGTTGCGCGTCAGCCGTTCACTTACAATCAAACAGATGGCGATGGTCGCGAGCGTGTCCATGGCCTTTGTATTGGTTTTTTGCACTATTTTGCTGTTTCACTTTGTGCAACAGAGTCGCTTTACCACGGCCACGCAGTTAGAAAGTATCGCGCGATCCGTTCGCGAACCGCTGTCTGCGGCTATTCTGAAAGCCGATATTCCGGAAGCGGAAGCCATTTTAAGCCGTATCCAGCCTGCTGGCATCGTCAGCCGGGCGGATGTGGTATTGCCGAACCAGTTCCAGGCGCTGCGGATGCGATTTATCCCCGAGCGGCCGGTGCCGGTAACCGTCACCCGGCTGTTTGAGCTGCCGGTGCAGATTTCGCTGCCCATTTATTCGCTGGAGCGACCGGCCAACCCGCAGCCGCTGGCCTATCTGGTGCTGCAGGCCGACTCCTATCGCATGTATAAATTCGTCATGAGCGCCCTTGCCACGTTAGTGACTGCTTACTTACTTCTGGTGCTGATGCTGACGGTGGCGCTCACCTGGTGCATCAACCGGCTGATGGTTCGCCCTCTGCGGCGTATCGCCCGCGAGCTGAACGATCTCTCCCAGCAGGAGCGTCTTGGCCATCAGCTGACCCTCCCGCGCCTGCACCATGACGACGAGATCGGTATGCTGGTGCGCAGCTATAACCGCAACCAGCAGAGCCTGGTCCGCCAGCATGATGAGCTGTCCATCCAGTCGACCCGCTTCCCGGTCTCCGAGCTGCCGAATAAAGCCTTTTTGCTGGCGATGCTGGAGCAGACGGTGGCCCGCCCGCAGAGCGCCGCGCTGATCGTCGTCGCCTGTGAAACCCTGCAGGACGCCGCCGGGGTCCTCAAGGAGAGTCAGCGCGAAATGCTGCTCCTGACGCTGGTGGAGAAGCTGCGGGCCGCGATCCCGCCGCAGATGGTGCTGGCTCAGGTGAGCGGGTATGACTTCGCGATTCTCGCCGATGGCCTCGCCGAACCGTGGCAGGCGGTAACGTTAAGTAAGCAAGTGCTCACTATTATTAATGAGCGTTTACCGCTGCATGGGCTGCAGCTGCGCCCCTACGCCAGCGTCGGGATCGCCATGTTCCATGCCGGGCTCAGCGCCGAGCAGTTTTACCGGCGCGCGGTGTCGGCCGCCGTCACTGCACGACGTAAAGGCAAAAACCAGATCGAGTTCTTCGATCCCGAGCAGATGGAAAAGGCTCAGCGCCGCCTGATGGAAGAGCACGACATTATGACCGCGCTCGATAACCAGCAGTTCGCGATCTGGCTGCAGCCGCAGGTGGCCTGCGCCAGCGGCGAGATCTGCGGCGCCGAGGTACTGCTGCGCCAGCGGCAGGCGGATGGCAGCTGGTCGCTACCGCCGGCGCTGATTGAGCGCATTGAGTCCTGCGGGCTGATTATCCCGGTCGGCTACTGGGTGATGGAAGAGGCCTGCCGCCAGCTGGCGGCCTGGCAAAGCCAGGGGATTATGCTGCCGCTGTCGGTCAATGTTTCCCTGCTCCAGCTGCTGGAACACGACCGCGGCGAGGAGATGCTAAAGCTGATCGCCCGCTACCGCATCGCCCCGGGCACCCTCATCCTCGAGGTGACGGAGAGCTGCCGGATGGACGATCCGCAGGATGTGATGGCGCGGTTGCGACCGCTGCGCGAGGCCGGGGTACAGATTGCGCTGGATGATTTTGGCATGGGTTATGCCGGGTTGCACCAGCTGCAGCAGATGAAAGCTCTGCCGGTGGATATTCTGAAAATCGATAAAGTATTCATCGATATGCTGCCGGAGGATGTCAGCATGGTGCCGGCGATGATCCAGCTCGCGCGCGGCCTGTCGCTGCGTATCGTGGCGGAAGGGGTGGAGAACGACGCCCAGCGCCGCTGGTTGCAAGCCGCCGGCGTCGAGGTGCTCCAGGGCCATCTGTTCGGTTGCGCTTTGCCGCAGGAGGCATTCAGCGCGCGCTATCTCTCCCCGGTTCGGGAGGATGAAAATTTGTAAATGTTTTGTTGACTTGTGCGAGTCAGCTCAAAGATTTTAACAATTGCGTTGCACTTTCGGCGTTAGTTATTTCTGAAATGTTTCCAGGGTGTTATTTTTAAGCCACAGACGTCAAATATCCCTTCTTGCTCTGTGGTTATTCCCAAAGGACACCCTATGAAAACCTCTATCTTTAAAAGCCTCTATGTCCAGGTGCTGACGGCCATAGCGATCGGTATTCTGCTGGGCCATTTTTACCCGGAACTGGGCGCGCAAATGAAACCCTTTGGCGACGCCTTCGTTAAGCTGATTAAAATGGTGATTGCTCCGGTTATCTTCTGTACCGTCGTGACGGGGATCGCCGGGATGGAAAGCATGAAAGCCGTTGGCCGTACCGGGGCGGTGGCGTTGCTCTATTTCGAAGTGGTCAGCACCATCGCGCTGATTATCGGTCTGATTATCGTCAACGTGGTGCAGCCGGGCGCCGGGATGAACGTCGACCCGTCGACGCTCGATGCGAAAGCGGTGGCGGTGTACGCTGAGCAGGCTAAAGATCAAGGGGTAGTGGCCTTTTTACTGGATGTGATCCCGGGCAGCGTCATTGGCGCCTTCGCCAGCGGCAACATTCTGCAGGTTCTGCTGTTCGCCGTCCTGTTTGGTTTTGCCCTGCACCGTCTGGGCAGCAAGGGCCAGCTGATTTTCAACGTCATTGAAAGCTTCTCCCAGGTTATCTTCGGCATCATCAATATGATCATGCGCCTGGCGCCGATCGGCGCCTTCGGAGCCATGGCCTTTACCATCGGTAAATATGGCGTCGGCACCCTGGTGCAGCTGGGGCAGCTGATTATCTGCTTCTATATCACTTGTATCCTGTTCGTGGTGGTGGTGCTGGGGAGCATCGCCCGGGCCACCGGCTTCAGCATCTTCAAATTTATCCGCTATATCCGGGAAGAGCTGCTGATTGTGCTGGGGACCTCCTCATCAGAATCGGCGCTGCCGAGAATGCTCGACAAGATGGAGAAGCTGGGCTGCCGTAAATCGGTGGTGGGCCTGGTGATCCCGACCGGCTATTCGTTCAACCTCGATGGCACCTCTATCTATCTGACGATGGCCGCAGTCTTTATCGCCCAGGCGACCAACAGCCATATGGATATTTTCCATCAGATCACCCTGCTGGTGGTGCTGCTGCTCTCCTCGAAAGGGGCGGCAGGGGTGACCGGCAGCGGCTTCATCGTGCTGGCGGCGACCATCTCGGCCGTCGGTCATTTACCGGTGGCTGGCCTGGCGCTGATCCTCGGTATCGACCGCTTTATGTCCGAAGCCCGCGCGCTGACTAACCTGGTGGGTAACGGCGTTGCCACGGTGGTGGTGGCGAAATGGGTGAAAGAACTGGATGCCAAACAGATGGATGACGTTCTGAATAACCGTGTTCCGGCGAACAAAACGCACGAATTATCCTCTTAAATCCTCCTCTTAGGCCCGTACTCCCTTGCTGGAGTACGGCCTCCTGCGCATAATTAGAGGTCATTCCCGCCCGGCGGGAATGACACGAAATGATTATTTTACGTTGTCATGCGACATTTTCGTCTCCGTGTGGTCTAACCGACGTATTTCACTCTCACTTTTTTCGGCAGCCCGTCAGTGGGGTGCTGTTGTAACCAGGAATGTTCATCAGGGGTTCACATGCAGGGCACAACAATTAAACTCTTAACGGGCGGTTTGCTGATGGTAGCGGCGGCCGGTTATGTGCAGGCAGAAGCGCTCCAGCCTGATCCGGCCTGGCAACAAGGGACCTTAGCGAATGGTTTGTCGTGGCAGGTATTGGCCACGCCGCAACGTCCCAGCGACCGTATCGAAGTCCGTTTGTCCGTCAATATTGGCTCTCTGAGCGAAAGCACTCAGCAGAGCGGTTTCAGCCGCTTTATTCCCCGCCTGGCGTTGACGCAAAGCGGCAGCCTGCCGACGATGCAGGCGCGCTCTTTATGGCAGCAGAGTATTGACCCGAAGCGTCCTCTGCCGCCGGCCATCGTCTCCTACGATTACACGATGTTTAATCTCAGCCTGCCCAATAACCGCAACGATCTGTTGAAAGAGGCGCTGAGCTGGCTGGCGGACGCCAGCGGTAAACTGGCCATTACGCCTGAATCGATCAATCATGCGCTGCAGGGCAGCGACATGGTGGCGACCTGGCCACTGGATACCAAAGAGGGTTGGTGGCGCTATCGCCTGAAAGGGTCCACCATGCTGGGCCATGACCCCGCCGCGCCGCTGAAGCAGCCGATCGACGTGGCGCAGCTGAAAGACTTTTATCAAAAATGGTACACCCCCGACGCCATGACGCTGATCGTGGTGGGGAATGTCGACAGCCGCAGCGTTGCCGAGCAAATCAATAAGACCTTTGGCGATCTGAAGGGCAAGCGGGAAACCCCCGCAGCGGTGCCGACCTTATCGCCGCTGCCTACCGTGCCGGTCAGCATCATGACCAACGCGGTGCGTCAGGACAAACTGTCCATCATGTGGGATGCGCCATGGCAGCCGATCCGCGACTCCGCGGCGCTGCAGCGCTACTGGCGTGACGATCTCGCCCGTGAAGCGCTGTTCTGGCACGTGCAGCAGAGTCTGAGCAAAAATAACGTGAAGGATATTGGCCTTGGCTTTGACTGCCGGGTGCTATATCAGCGTGCGCAGTGCGCCATCAACATCGATTCACCGGGCGAGCGCCTGAACAACAACCTGAGCGTGGTTTCGCGCGAGCTGGCGAAAGTGCGGGACAACGGCCTGCCGCAGGAGGAGTTTGACGCGCTTATCGCCCAGAAAAGCCTCGAGCTGCAGAAGCTGTTTGCCACCTATGCGCGCACTGACACCGACATTCTGATGAGCCAGCGCATGCGCTCCCTGCAGAATCAGGTGGTGGACATCGCGCCGGAGCAGTACCAGAAGCTGCGTCAGGAGTTCCTCAACTCCCTGACGGTGGACATGCTGAACCAGTATCTGCGCCAGCAGCTCTCGCAGGACATGGCGCTGGTGCTGCAACAGCCGAAGGGCGAACCGGAATACAATATGAAGGAACTGCAGGCCACCTGGGAAAAACTGATGGCGCCGAATCCGGCGGCCACGGCGGCTAGCGGCAGCGCCGATACGGTTGACGCCCACAGCGAGGCCAGCGACATCCCGCCGGGGCAGTAACCTAACGCCTCTCCGGCGCGCCAGCGGCGGCCGGAGAGCGCTTTGTGCGGAGAATTACTGCGGCATCGCTTCCCGCGGGATGATCGCCCCGCGATACTGGATCACCGTGCTGGCGGTCAGGTGTCCGCGTCTGGCGGCGGATTCGGCATCGCCGCCGGTCAGGCGAACGGCCAGGTAGCCGGCGCTGAAGGAGTCTCCGGCGGCGGTGGTATCCACCACCTTCTCTTTGGCCAGCCTGACGGCCGGCACTTCCCGCAGCGGTTGCCCGCTAACCGAGACCAGGCAGGCATCCGCGCCGCGCTTCACCACCACCTCTTCCACGCCGGCGGCGTGGGTGCGGGCGATCACCTCAGCAACCGGTTTTTCTCCCCACAGCGCGTCTTCATCATCGAGGGTCAGAAACGCGATATCGGTGCAGGCGAGCATCTCCTGATAGACCTGCTGCGTTTCCGCCTGGCTGGCCCACAGGCGCGGACGATAGTTGTTGTCGAAGATCACCTTGCCGCCGTTGGCGCGGCACTCACGCAGCAGCGTGAACAGCTTGTCGCGGCTGGCCGGGCTGAGAATGGCGAGACTGATGCCGCTCAGATAGAGATAGTCGAAAGTGGCCAGCTCTTCGCAAATCGCCGCCGCGCGATCGCTCTCCAGCCAGAACTTTGCCGCCGCCTCGTTGCGCCAGTAGTAGAAGGTGCGCTCGCCGGTGTCATCGGTTTCAATGTAATACAGCCCCGGCAGGCGGTCGGCCATCCGCTGGATAAGATCGGTGTTGACGTTTTCCTGTTGCCAGCTGTCGAGCATCTGCTGGCTGAACGCATCGGTTCCCAGGGCGGTGACGTAGTGGACGCTTAATGCGCTGGCATCCGTCTGCCGCGCGATATAGACCGAGGTGTTTAAGGTATCGCCGCCAAAGCCGCGGTTAACGGCCCCGTTTTTCTCTGACAGCTCAATCATGCATTCGCCAATAACGGCAATTTTTTTAGACATAGCCAGAACCTGCAATGGAATCGATATAAGCGCTAGTGTGCGCTGCGCTGTTTTGCTGGTCAATCATATTAAAACATCGTTCCATTATTTTTTTGACCTGACGCGCGTAATGTGACGAAAAGCGCATTTCCAGGATAAACGCCGCTTTTTGACTATATTCAGGACTGACGTGATGCAAAAGGAGCGGAGTAGGGATGAGCAGAACCCGTAAAACGTTGGTTATCATCACAGGAACGATACTATTGCTGATCGTTCTTTTCTTTATCGTGCTGGCCACCTTTGACTGGAACCGGCTGAAGCCGACGATCAATCAGAAAGTGTCCGCCGAACTTAACCGCCCGTTCGCCATCCGCGGCGATCTCGGCGTGGTCTGGGAGCGGCAGCCGGACGAGCGCGGCTGGCGCAGCTGGATCCCGTGGCCCCACGTACACGCGGAGGATATCGTGCTGGGCAACCCGCCGGCCATTCCCCAGGTGACCATGATCCATCTGCCGCGGGTGGAGGCGACCCTTGCCCCGCTGGCGCTGCTGAGCAAAACGGTGTACCTGCCGTGGATCAAGCTGGAGCAGCCCGACGTACGGTTGATCCGCCTGGCGGAAGACAACAATAACTGGACCTTTCAGCTGGCAGGCGATAAGCGTACTTCGGGCGACAGCGCGCCCTCCAGCTGGTCCTTTCGCCTCGATAATATTCTCTTTGATCGCGGGACTATCGCCATTGACGACAAGATCACCCGCAGCGATATCACCATCCTCGTCGATCCCCTCGGCAAACCGCTGCCGTTCAGCGAAGTGACCGGCACAAAGGATCGCCATAGCGCGGCGAAACCAGGCGACTATGTCTTTGGTCTGTCGCTGAAGGGCCGCTACAAGGGCCAGCCGGTCACCGGCAACGGGAAAATCGGCGGCATGTTGGCCCTGCGCAGCGCAAGCGCCCCCTTCCCATTGCAGGGCGACTTCCACTCCGGTAACACCCGGGTAGCGTTCAGCGGCACGGTCAGCGACCCGCTCAACGTCGGCGGCATTGACCTGCGGCTAAAATTCGCCGGTGACTCGCTGCGCGATCTCTACGACCTGACCGGCGTGCTGCTGCCGGAGACGCCGTCATTCTCCACCGACGGCCGCCTGCGCGCCGACTTTACGCAAAAAAACCGCATGCGCTTTAACTATCAGAATTTTAACGGCCGAATCGGCGATAGCGACATTCATGGCTCCCTGACCTACACCACCGGCAAGCCGCGGCCGAAACTCAGCGGCGATATGGAGTCGAAGCAGCTGCGTCTGGCGGATCTCGGGCCATTAATCGGCGTTGATTCCGGCAAAGGAACGAAGAAAAGCGCTTCGCGCCAGGCGGGTGACCGGCCGCAGCCGGCGGGTAAAGTGCTGCCGGCGGACCGCTTTGAAACCGACAAGTGGCAGGTGATGGATGCCGATGTGCGCTTCAAGGGCCGGAGAATTGAGCACGGCGGCACCCTGCCGATCAGCGATCTGTCGACCCATGTGATTCTGGAGGATGGTGACCTGCGCCTACAGCCGGTGCGCTTTGGCCTGGCCAACGGGTCGATTGCCGGCAGCGTACACCTGCAGGGCGATAAAAAGCCGCTGCAGGGTGAGGCCAATCTGCAGGCGCGACGCCTGAAGCTGAAGGCGCTGATGCCAAACGTCGAGATGATGCAGAAAACCCTCGGCGAGATGAATGGCGACGTCCAGCTGCGCGGCAGCGGCAACTCGGTGGCGGCCCTGCTCGGCAACAGCAACGGTAACCTGAAGCTGCTGATGAACGACGGGCTGATCAGTCGCAACCTGATGGAAATCCTCGGTCTTAACGTCGGTAACTACCTGATCGGCCAGATTTTTGGCGATGAGGAGGTTCGGGTGAACTGCGCCGCGGCCAATATCGACGTAACCAACGGCGTCGCCCGGCCGCAGATTTTTGCCTTCGATACAGAAAACGCGCTGATCAATGTGACCGGGACCGCCAGCTTCGCCTCCGAGCAGCTGGACCTGACCATCGATCCGGAAAGCAAAGGCTTTCGGGTGATTACCCTGCGTTCCCCGCTGTATGTCCGGGGCACCTTTAAATCGCCGCAGGCGGGGGTGAAGGCCGGGCCGCTGATTGTCCGCGGCGCGGTAGCGGCGGCGCTGGCAACCCTGGTGACGCCGGCCGCCGCGCTGCTGGCGCTGATCTCCCCGGCGGAGGGCGATAGCAACCAGTGTCGGACCATTTTGTCGCAGATGAAAAAGTAGAGGAGAGCCCTGACGCCGGGGGCGTCAGGGCGAAGGATCACAACGACTGGTGGCGGGTCTCGTGGGTCAGCAGCAGGGCGATCAGCGTCAGCGCCGCCATCGCCGCCAGATAGGTGCCGACCGCCGCGAGACCGTAGTTACCCTGCAGCCAGGCGGCAATGTACGGCGCGACCGAGGCGCCGAGGATCGACGACACGTTATAGGAGAACGACGCGCCGGTGTAGCGCACTTCCGTCGGGAACAGCTCCGGGAGCAGCGCGCCCATCGGGCCAAAGGTCAATCCCATCAGGCTTAAGCCCAGCAGCAGGAAGGCGAAGACCAGCAGCGGATTGCCGGAGCCCAGCAGCGGTTTAAAGGCGAACAGGGCGAACAAAATAATCATCGTGGTGATGATAATCATGCTCTTGCGACGACCAAAAGCGTCCGCCAGCAGGCCGGCGACAGGCACCATTACGCCAAAGCCAATCACCGCCATCATCAGCATCCACAGCACTTCGTTACGCGGCAGACCCAGGCCATTCGGCGCCGCGCCGGTGCTGAAGGTCATCGAGTAGACGGTCATGATGTAGAACAGGGTATAGGTGGCCAGCATGATGAAGGTGCCCAGCACCGTCACCCGGACGTGTTTGGTCAACAGGGTACCCAGCGGGATTTTGACCTGTTTTTTCGCCGCCGCCACTTTGGCGAAGACCGGGGTCTCATGCAGCGAGACGCGAACATACAGACCGATGATCACCAGCACCGCGGAGAAGATAAACGGCACGCGCCAGCCCCACTCCATAAACTGCTGGTCGGTCAGCAGCCAGGAGAGCAGCAGGAAGGTGCCGTTGGCGAAGAAGAAGCCGATCGGCGCGCCCAGCTGCGGGAAGGAGCCGTACAGGGCGCGCTTGCGCGCCGGGGCGTTTTCCGTAGCCAGCAGCGCTGCGCCGCCCCATTCCCCGCCGAGGCCAAGGCCCTGACCGAAACGCGCCAGCGCCAGCAGCATCGGCGCGACAATGCCAATGCTTTCATAGCCGGGCAGCAGGCCGATCACCACGGTGGAGATCCCCATGGTTAACAGCGAGGCCACGAGGGTGACCTTCCGGCCGACGCGATCGCCGAAGTGGCCAAACAGCGCGGAGCCGATCGGCCGGGCGACGAAGGCGATGGCGAAGGTGGCCAGCGACTGCAGGGTAGCCGCAGCGGCATCGCCCTGCGGGAAAAAGATATGCGGGAAGACGATGACCGCGGCGGTGGCATAGATGTAGAAGTCGAAAAACTCAATGGCGGTGCCAATGAGCGAGGCGACAACAACCTTGTTGCGTGAGTTGACCGGGGCGGTTTCCTGCGTGTTTTCGAGAGTGGTGGCTGTGGCTTGCATAGATCTTTCTTATTTTTGCGCGAACGAAAAGCCATATAGCCACAGCCACAGGGACATTTCAATCTGTAACAAACGCGGAAAATGGGCAAAAAAGAGGCAAAAAGCGGATAATTTTTACACCAGTAAAAATAGTTCTATGAAATGCTTCACACAATTAAAAAGATAGAGAATAAAACCAGTTTTGAGTTAAATAAAAGTTACATGCTGGATTTATCTGCTGAAATCAAGCGCGAGGATGAATTTTGCCTCTTTTATTCATCCTCGCAATACCTCAGCGGTGGGTTTTGCCCGGCATCCGCCGGTCGTCTTTATACTCCGCGGTGGCGATCCACGCGGCGCAGAATAGCGTCAGGCGGGCGAAGAAATAGAAAAAGGCCATCAGCCCCAGCACCGATCCGAACGCCGCCCCGGAGGGGGATTTCACCAGCGCCGGCAGCGTCCAGGTCATGACGATTTTTATGATTTCAAAGCCAATCGCCGCGATAAGCGTGCCGCGAAACAGGGCCTTGCGCCGCGGACGATGGCGCGGCAGGCGCCAGAAAATCCAGAAAAAGAGCAGATAGTTGGCAAAAATCGAGATGGCGAGGCCGATTAGCCGCCAGGCGGGTTTCAGCCATTCAATGTTGTCGAGATACAGCGCGGAGATAATCATCTGCTGGGCGGAGCCGGCGACGGAGGTGATGGACAGCGTAATAATCAGCGCCACCAGCAGACCGATCAGCGAGATAAGATCGCGGAAGTACTTTACCCAGATTTTCTCCTCGTCCTGCGGCCGGCGCTCCCAGACGTCGCGCGATTGAGCGCGAATCGCTTCGCGCAGGTTGCCCATCCAGTTAATACCGGAATAGAGGGCGACCAGCAGCCCGACCAGACCGACGGCGGTGCGCTGTTGCACCGCGGTGTTGATGGTGTTTTTCAACGTTGCCGCCAGCGTTGGGTCGCTGACGTTTTGCAGAATTTTGTCGAAAATGTCCTGCAGCAGGGTTGGGTGCCAGGCCAGCACGAAGCCGGCGGCGGCAAAGGAGACCATCAGGATCGGGATCATCGACAGGAACGAGAAATAGGTGATAGCTGCCCCAAACTGATTGCCGAGCCGGTCATTGAAGCGCTCTGCGGCGCGCAACAGATGAGCGATCACCGGGTTGCGCTGCACTTTGGCCGCCGTTCCGGTGACGGTCTTCAGCGCCTGGCTGGCTTTTTGCCCGACGGCGGTGTCATTGAGGGCCTCGAGCGTGCTTTTGCTTTTCTCCGGCTGCGTATCCGGTTCCTGTGGCGGGCGTCGATCGTCGTTTTCCGGCGTCATACGTAATTTCTTCCTTTTTTACAGCGAGATTCAGCAAAAAGTATACCTTAAATGCCGTATCCTGCAGGAATGCCTCTCCCCGCCGCCCGTTTTCCGGCCGCGCCGCTCAATCGACATACGCTTTCATCAGTCCGCCCAGCCACTCCATAAACAGATTTACCCGGCGGGAGAGATTGCGCCGGTGCGGGTAGATCAGCGAGACCGGCAGCGGCTCGGCGCGGTACTGGGGCAGGATCTCAATCAGGTCGCCGGCGCGTAACGCCTCGCGCACGCCGGTGCGTGGCACCTGAATAATCCCCAGCCCGGCGATACAGGCTGCCTGATAGGTTTCCGTACTGTTGACCGTCAATATGCCGCCGGTTTTTACCCAGCGCACCGCGCCGTCGATCATTACCTCAAAGCCGGGGGGACGGACCCCGAGGGTGCTGGCGTAGTGGATCAGGGCATGATCCGCCAGATCCTCCAGGGATTGCGGATAGCCAAAACGCGCCAGATAGTCCGGGCTGGCGCAGTTAATTTGCGTCAGCTTGCCCAGCGGCCGGGCAATCAGCCCTGAGTCTTTGAGCGCGCCGACGCGCACCACGCAGTCAAACCCCTCGCGGATCACGTCCACCAGCCGATCGCTGCTGCTCAGCTCCAGTTCGATGCCCGGATATTGCTGTAAAAAAGTCGGCAGATGCGGGATCACCATTTTTTTAGCAAAACCGACCGGCATATCCACCCGCAGCCGGCCGCTGATGCTCGCCGGATCGTGCTGGAACATGCCGTCCAGTTCGTCGAGGTTGCTCAGCAGATCTTTCGCCCGCTCGTAGTAGACCATCCCATCCTGGGTGAGCTGGACCCGGCGGGTGGTGCGGTGCAGGAGCCGCACGCCAAGATGGCTTTCCAGGGCCTGAATCTGTCGCGAGACGCTACCCTTAGGTAGCGCCAGGGTCTCGGCGGCGCGGGAGAAGCTCTCCAGATCCGCTACGCGAATGAATAACTGCATTGCATGAATTTTATCCATGCCGATCGCCTATTGTTGTTGTTACTGAAACAGTAAAACGCAATATAGCGTATTTATTGTTGCATGAGCAGTTAATAAGCTACAACACAATCACAACGCAACCTGAAAGGGGTCTTCTGATGACACAACGTATCGCTTTAGTGACCGGCGGCAGCCGCGGTCTGGGTAAAAACGCCGCGTTGAAGCTGGCGGCAAAGGGAACCGATATTCTTTTGACCTATCACAGCAACCGCAAGGCGGCCCTCGACGTGGTGGCGGAAATAGAGCAAAAAGGGGTCAAAGCGGCAGCATTAGCGCTGAACGTCGGCGATTCCACAACATTTGACGCATTCGCCAGCGAGGTGGCGCAGGTGCTGGCGCAGAAGTGGGTACGCACAACCTTTGATTATTTACTGAACAATGCCGGGATCGGACTCAACGCGCCCTTCGCCGAGACCAGCGAAGCGCAGTTTGACGAGCTGATGAATATCCAGTTCAAAGGGCCGTTTTTCCTGACCCAGCGTCTGCTGCCTCTCCTGCAGGATGGGGGGCGTATCCTTAATGTCTCCAGCGGCCTGGCGCGCTTTGCCCTGCCGGGCTATGCGGCCTACGCCGCGATGAAGGGGGCGATGGAGGTTCTGACCCGCTATCAGGCGAAAGAGCTGGGCGGACGGGGGATATCGGTGAACATCATCGCGCCGGGTGCCATTGAGACTGACTTTGGCGGCGGGGAGGTGCGCGATAACGCCGAGGTGAATCGGCATATCGCCGCCCAGACTGCGCTGGGGCGCGTTGGGCTGCCGGATGATATCGGCGACGCCATCGCCGCCCTGCTCAGCGATGAGCTGGCGTGGATGAACGCGCAGCGTGTGGAAGTCTCGGGCGGGATGTTCCTCTGATCCTGACTGCCCCCAGCCTGTGACCGGCGGTGCGCTACGGCGCATCGCCCTCCCCACGCAGCCGACCGAACAGCCAGTCGTTGTGCCAGCGTCCGTTGAGCCAGTAGTTTTCCCGCAGCTCTCCCTCCAGCCGGAAGCCGGCTTTGAGCAGTAACTGCTTAGACGCCTCGTTGCCGGCGGTGACGCTGGCGGTCAGGCGGCGGACGCCGCCGGTGGTAAAGGCGTAGTCGCACAGCGCGCGCAGCGATTCGTAGCCGTAGCCCCGGCCCTGCGCCGCCGGGGCGAAGAGAAAGCCAACCTCGGCAATGTCGCGCTGATGATGCTGGTAACCGGTCAGGCCGAGCGGGGTATGGGTCAGCCTGTCGCGCACCACCAGGCACAGCCAGTGTTCATCCCCGGGCGTCCACGGCGGCAGCCGCGAATCGAACGCCTCGCGGATGGCCGCCTGCGGTCGGGGATCGGCGACGTAGAGCATGACCTGCGGATCCTGCTGCAGGGAAAGAAAAAACGACCAGTCGTCCAGCTGCAGCGGTGAGCAGCGCAGGCGCGGCGTCAGAAGTTCAGGCATAAGCGTCGTTCCGGGCAGGGCGAATCCTCTGAACATAGCAGGAGAAAGCCGCCGGGAACAGCCCGACTAGGTTGGCTCACCGTACAGGCCAATCAGTCGGCGCACCACGCCGTTGGTCCAGCCAAAGCCATCCTGCAGGGGATACTCCCCGCCGCCGCCCTCATGGGGGACGCCGGTGGCAATATGGTATTTTTCAATCAGCTTGTGATGCTGCTTGTAAAAGTGGTTGACCGTCTGCAGCCAGCTCCAGGCAATCTCATCTCCCAGCGGATCCTGGCCGTAACGTTTAAATCCCTGGATCGCCATCCACTGCAGCGGCGCCCAGCCGTTGGGTTTATCCCACTGCTCACCGCTTTCGTATTCGGTGGCCATGATCCCCCCGGGGGTGAGCAGGCGGGCCCGCACCGCATCGGCAAGGCGTTCTGCCTGTTCGTGGGTCGCCAGGCCGACGTAAAGGGTGACGATACTGGCTGCGGAAAACAGCGCCAGCTGTTCACGGCGCCAGTCATAATCGCGGAAACAGCCGTTCTCATCATCCCACAGATAGCGGTTGACCGCCGCCCGCCGATCCTGGGCCTTCTGGCGGAAGGCCGTCTCCGTCTCGCGATCGCCCTTCAGGCCGGAGAGGTTGGCAATGGTCGTCTCCAGCTTGAACAGGAAGGCGTTCAGGTCGATGGGGATAAACTGCGTCGTGCGGATGCTAGCCAGCCGCGTGATATCCCGCAGCCAGCGGCTGGAGTAGTCCCAGCCGGACGCGGCGCCCGCCCGCAGGTCGCGGTATACTTCATTGGCGGGCCGCCCGGAGTGTCGGGCGGTCTCGACGTCTTCGCGCCACGACTCATCCCGCGGCGTGTCACGGTCGTCCCAGTAGCGATTGAGCAGGGAGCCATCCGGCATACGCACCACGTGGCGATACGCCTGGTGCGGGATCAACGACTCGGCGCCGTCCATCCAGAAGGCGTGCTCCATCTTCAGATGGTCCAGATAGCGCTTCGCGCCGCGCACGCCATCCTCTTCAAAGAGTTCGACCATCAGGGCGAACACCGGCGGCTGCGAGCGGCTGAGGTAGTAGGTGCGGTTGCCGTTCGGAATGTGGCCGTAGGTTTCAATCAGCCAGGCAAAGTTATCGGCCATGCATTTCAGCAAATCTTCCCGGCCGCTCTCCGCCAGCCCCAGCATGGTGAAATAAGAGTCCCAGTAATAGGTTTCGCTAAAGCGACCGCCGGGCACGATGTAGGCCTGCGGCAGCGCCAGTAGCGATGACCACGGGATATGATCCTGAGGCTCGCGGGTCAGCACCGGCCACAGCTTGTCGATGTGTTCTTTCAGGGTCAGGCTGGGGTCGGAGATATAGATGTCGCTCTGGCTCTCCGGCAGCCAGAAGTTGTCCTCAACGAACTGCCGCAGATCGAAGTCGGGCTGGCGTTTGACCTTGCGGTAGTTCCGCAGGATGTCCAGCGGATCGTGTTTCGGCGCGCAGTCGGGGAAGGTTTTGCTGTCCGCGAAAATGCGTGATTTCTGCACGTTGGTAAACAGCTCAAGATAGCGATCCGCCGGGGTGAGGGCATCGGACGCCGGAAGCCCCTCGATCACCTCAGGCTCCGGTTCAGCGTCTATCATCTCATCCAGCTTTAATTCGTACGGATCGGCTTCGTAGCAGGGATCGATGTCGATCCTTAACTCGTCGTCTTCAACGTGGCGTAATTTCTGGCTGAACATAGCGATACGGACCTCCGGATAGCGTGAGTTCGGGGCCGGGCATACCCGGCCTTGTCTATTAAGCGTAGACAGTCGCTTCGGTGAGTGTGAAGCAAACTGTGCGTGAGATCACGCTTTTCCGCCGAGAAGAAAAGCTGCCATTTCAAGGTACGCTGTTGATAAGTAATTAAAAATTGTACATCCTGGCGCAGATGAAATTCGGAGCATTCATTATGCAACAAAATTTTATCCCGGGGCGCTCACTCCCACGCCGCCTCCAGCATCTCCAGCAGCTGTTCGCCGCTCAGGCTGACCGGGTTGGCCTTCATCGATGAGGAGGTGCTGGCGGCCAGCGCCGCCGGTTCCAGCGCATCGCGCGCTACGCCGAGGTCGCGCAGGGTGCCAAGGCCAGCGCGATGGCTCCATTCCCGCAGACTGTCCCAGACCTGATCCACAGGGACGTCCAGCCCGTCGGCCAGCCAGCGGCGGACATCGTTAACGCGCTGGCGCAGGCCAGGGTCGTTGATCTGCGACTCATTGAGCGCCAGGCCAAACGGCAACAAACTGCCGCATAGGGCGCCGTGCGAGGCGCGGCTCAGGCCGCCCAGCGGGCCGGCGAGGCCGTGGATCACCCCCAGCCCGGCGTTCGCCAGCGCCAGTCCGCCGCACAGGCTGACCCAGGCCATCTCGTCGCGGCTGGTCGGACACTCTTGTTCCATCAGGATTTTTAGCGCGCGAATTCCCCGCGGGATCGCCTGCTGGCAGAGAGCATCGGTGAAGGGAGTGGCCCGGCTACAGAGCCAGGGCTCGATCACCTGGGTCAGGGCGTCGAGGCCGGAGCTCAGGGTGATGCTCCGCGGCGCGTTGTCGGTTAGCGCCGGGTCGACAATCGCCAGGTCAGGCAGCATTCGGTCGTCGCGCAGGCTCACTTTCCGCTGCTGTTCCGGAACGTTGATCACCGCATTTTTGGTGACCTCCGCGCCCGTGCCAGCGGTGGTGGGGATCGCCACGAACGGCAGGGGACTGGCTTCCAGCTGACGGCCCGTTCCCACCACCTCCAGATAGTCGATCACCGGGCCGGCGGCGGGGACCAGCGCCGCAATCGCCTTACCGGCGTCAATCACCGCGCCGCCGCCGAGGCTGACCACCGCTCTGATCCCTTTCTCGCGCGCCAGCTGGACGCCCTGCTCGATATCGCTAAGCCAGGGTTCGCGACTTATCGCCAGCGTCGTGACCGCAAGCTGCAGCGCCTCCAGCTGCTGGCGGAGAAACGCCGCCCGCTGCGGGCTGGCGCCATGCACCAGCAGAATTGGGCCGCCCTGTTGCGCCAGCCAGGGGGCGGCGCTCTCGGCCTGACCACGGCCAAAACGAATATTTGCAGGCATCAAAACGGTAAAAGGGGTCAACATGTCGGGTTCCTTTTCGGCAAACAGGCTGGAATCAACTATACACATTATCCAGCGCTCTGCCTTGTTGCTGGCTGGCAATAGAGTAGAGTGAATGAACTGTCTTTTATGGCTGAGGAATCGCTGACGATGCTAACAATTCTGGGTAAACGCTCTTCAATCAATGTACGGAAAGTGCTGTGGACCTGCGAGGAAGCCGGGCTGGCGTACCAGCAGGAAGATTACGGCAGCGGATTTAAGCCCCTGGATACGCCTGAGTTTCAGCGTCTGAATCCTAACAGCCTGGTGCCGGTGCTACTGGACGATGACTTCGTGCTCTGGGAGTCGAACAGTATCTGCCGCTATCTGGCGCGCAAAGCGGAGCGCTGGGATCTGCTGCCCGCCGAACCGCAGCCCGCCGCCGAGGTGGAGCACTGGATGGACTGGCAGGCGACCGAGTTCAATACTGCCTGGCGCCATGCTTTTATGGGGCTGGTGCGTAAAGATCCGCGCTTTCAGGATCCGGTGGCGATTAAAGAGAGTATTGCCGCCTGGACCCACTGCGTGCGCATTGTTGAAGCGCAGCTGCAGCGTACCGGGGCGTGGATAGCCGGCGAGCGCTTCACCCTGGCCGATATCGTGCTGGGGCTGTCGGTGCATCGCTGGAAAATGACCCCTTTCGCCCATCCGGAGATGCCAGCCGTGGAGCGCTGGTATATGGCGCTCAATCAGCGCCCGGCGTTTATGCGCCATGGCAATAACGGCGTGGCCTGAGCATAAAAAAAGAAGCCCCCGGGGGCTTCTTTTTATCATCCGGTGATCGCGTCTTAGCGCATGGTGACGAACTCTTCTGCCGCCGTCGGGTGAATGGCGACGGTGTTGTCGAAGTCTTTTTTGGTGGCGCCCATCTTCAGGGCCACCGCAAAGCCCTGCAGCATCTCATCCATCCCGAAGCCGATGCCGTGGATGCCGACAATCTTCTCTTCCGGGCCGACGCACACCAGCTTCATGCGGCACGGCTGACGGTGAGAGGTCACGGCGGTATACATCGCGGTGAAGGAAGATTTGTAGACCTTCACGGCGTCGTCGCCGTACTGCTCGCGCGCCTGCGGCTCGGTTAAGCCGACGGTGCCGATTGGCGGATGGCTGAAGACCACGGTCGGGATGTTGCTGTAGTCCAGATGCTCTTCCGGTTTGTTGTTAAACAGGCGTTCGGAGAGACGACGGCCTGCGGCCACGGCGACCGGCGTCAGCTCTACGGCGCCGGTATTATCGCCCACCGCGTAGATGCCCGGCACGTTGGTGTTCTGGAATTTATCAACGATGATGTAGCCTTTATCGTTGGTTTTAACGCCCGTTGCCGCCAGATTGAAGTTGTCGGTCGCCGGTTCGCGGCCAATCGCCCAGATCAGGCAGTCAACGGTCTGGCTGCGGCCATCTTCCAGCTCCAGCGTCAGGCTGCCGTCGGCATTCTTCACCACCGCTTTCGGGATCGCATTGGTATGCAGCTGCGGGCCTTCGGCGTTCATCACTTCCACCAGGGTCTCAACGATCAGCGGATCGAAACTGCGCAGCGGCGCGTGTTTGCGCACGAACAGGTGGGTTTCGGCGCCGAGGCCGTTAATCACCCCCGCCAGCTCAACGGCGATATAGCCTGCGCCGACCACCGCCACGCGCTTCGGCAGCGCCGGCAGTTCGAAGAAACCGTCGGAATCAATACCGTATTCGACGCCCGGAATATCCGGGTGGCTCGGCCGGCCGCCGGTGGCGATCAGGATATGGTCAGCGGTGATGATCTCGCCGTTGACTTCCACGGTGTGGGCATCGACAAAGCGCGCGAAGCCTTTGATCACGTCGACTTTATTCTTACCCAGTACGTTGTCGTAAGAGGTATGAATACGGTCGATATAGGCGCTACGGCTGGCGACCAGCTTCTCCCAGTCAAAATGGTTGATGGTGGTATCGAAACCGTAGTCCGGGCCGTAAAGATGAATCGCTTCGCGGATCTGCGCCGCATGCCACATCACCTTTTTCGGCACGCAGCCGACGTTGACGCAGGTGCCGCCCAGCTCTTTGGCTTCAATCAGCGCGCACTTCTGGCCGTACATGGCCGCGCGGTTAATTGAGGCGATACCGCCGCTACCGCCGCCGATGGCGAGGTAATCATAATGTTTGCTCATGCCCATATGTCCTTAATCGTTGATTGCCGCGATTGTAGCGCGAGGCTTAAAAGGTTCCACCGATGGTTGCGATTACTCCGGTACGATCCAGCTGACGGTGGCGTGGCCGGTGCCGGTCGGAACCAGTTTGCTGTGCAGCCACGGCAGCACGTTATTCATCTGCTGCTCCAGCTTCCACGGCGGGTTGATGACGATCATCCCGGAGGCGGTCATGCCGCGCTGGTCGCTGTCCGGACGCACCGCCAGCTCAATCTGCAGGATTTTGCGGATGCCGGTGGCTTCTAACTCTTTGATCATGCGTTTGATTTGCGCGCGCAGCACCACCGGGTACCACAGGGCGTAGGTGCCGGTGGCGAAGCGTTTGTAGCCTTCGTTAATCCCGGTGACCACCGCCTGATAGTCGGTTTTAATTTCGTACGGCGGGTCGATCAGAATCAAACCGCGGCGCGATACCGGCGGCAGCTTGGCTTTCAGCTGCTGGTAGCCATCGGCTTTATCGACGCGCGCGCGGCTGTCTTTCTGGAATTCAGCGCGCAGCAGCGGGAAGTCGCTCGGGTGCAGCTCGGTCATCTGCAGGCTGTCCTGCTCGCGCAGCAGCTGGCGGGCAATCAGCGGCGAGCCCGGGTAGTAGCGCAGCTGGCCGTTACGGTTGAAGTGTTCTACGACCGAAATATACGGCTCCAGCTCTGCCGGCAGGTCGTCCTGCTGCCAGATGCGGGCGATGCCTTCAAGATACTCGCCGGTACGTTCGGCGTGCTCGCCGCTCAGCTGATAGCGGCCCGCGCCGGCGTGAGTGTCCAGGTAGAGAAACGGTTTTTCTTTCTCTTTCAGTGATTCAATGATCAGGCTCTGAACGGTGTGTTTGAGGACGTCGGCGTGGTTGCCTGCGTGAAAGCTGTGGCGATAACTGAGCATGGATGCAGAGATTCCGGGAAGTAAACAAGTTAACCGATAGTCTACCGCAGATCGGCCGAGATTACCGCTGCGCCGCCGCGCTGTTTCATTTCTGCCAAAAGCGTTGCAAAACATAACGCTGTCATAAAAACGTCAAACGGCCGCGCTAGCGTCGGATACAGGCAAGGTAATTATTTGAATAAAAGGAAAAATAATGAAAAGGCAACTCTCGCTGCTGGCCGTCGCGCTGCTGCTGGCGCAACCGGTTCTGGCTAAAGACATCCCGCTGAACAGGGCGGCGGCCCTCGCCAATAGCGTGACGCCGGCTGCCTCCAGCCAGGCGTATGACGATCTTGAGCAACAGGCGCTGGCGCAGCTACGCCACGCTCTGCAGGGGAATGCCGCCACGCTGACCCGCGATCGGCTGGCGCGCACCAAACAAAACCAAACTCAGGCCGATACCGCCTGGCTGAAGGCCAGCGGCTATGACTTCCAGACCCGGGCCAACCAGCAGGCGGGCATTGCGCTGCTGTCGGCGTTCAGCACCCTGCCGGAGACCGTCGTGAAGCAGAATCTGGCGACGGTGACCGCCATCAATCGCGACGCCGTGCAGACCACGCGCCGTCAGGCGCTGGCCGATGCGGAAGGCATTAGCTACCTCTACTTCCTCAGCGATGCGCTGGGGCCACGCCTTGGCAAAGCGTTTCTGACCGCCTATGACCAGGGCGCGCTGGGGAAAGCGGCAGCGTTGATCAAAGCCTCGGAGGTCAGCACCGGCGAGGCGAAAAAGCACTTCAATAATCCGCGGCCGTTTCTGGTGCAGGGCAACACCATTCACCTGGTGCCTGACGATGTGGTGGTGAAAGATAACCAGCCCTACACCGCCGACGGCGGCTCGTTCCCCAGCGGCCACACCAACACCGGCTATACCGATGCGCTGCTGCTGGCGGCGATGATCCCGGAGCGCTACGACGCGCTGGTGGCGCGCGGCGCCCGCTATGGCTACTCGCGCATCGTGCTGGGCGTCCACTACCCGCTGGACGTGATCGGCTCGCGAATGGTGGCCGAGCGCAACGTGGCCCACTATCTTAACGATCCGCACTACCGGGTATTATTTAACGAAGCCCGCGATCAGCTGCGCGCCGCGCTGGCGAAGGCCTGCGGCACATCGCTTGCCGAGTGCGCGAAGAGCAGCGTGAAAGACGATCCCTGGCGCGATCCGGCGATGCGTGATTTCTCTCGCTTCACCATGACCTACGATCTGCCGCAGCAGAAGGGTCCGCAGCCGCGTTTACAGGTGCCGGAGGGGGCGGAAGTGCTGCTGGAAGATGCCCTGCCGCATCTGTCAGCGGCTCAGCGTCGAACGTTGATGGTCAACACCGCGCTGCCGGCGGGTTACCCGCTATCCGGCACCGCCCCCGAACAGCAATTCTGGCAGCGGTTGAATCTGTCGGCGGCCTGGGAGATGGCGCAAAAAAGGCAGTAATGTGGTTTCCGGCACGCTGCACTGCGTGTCGCGCTTTTCCGGCAACGGGCGGACTTATCGCAGCAATACCCAGGCTGACGCACCGCCCGTCATTGAAATTCCCCCAACTATCCCCCATTCTAGATCTCATGCATAAGCGCCGGACGCGCGCTTCATTCACCCTTTTCAACAGGACAGCGCATATGACCAATCCATTATTGACGCCTTTCTCCCTGCCGCCTTTTTCTGCGATCAAACCAGAGCACGTGGTCCCTGCGGTCACCAAAGCGCTGGAGGGTTGCCGGGCCGCGGTGGAAAGCGCGGTGGCGCATGGCGCGCCGTATAGCTGGGAAAATCTTTGCCAGCCGCTGGCGGAAGTGGACGATGTGCTGGGACGCATCTTCTCGCCTGTCAGCCATCTGAATTCGGTTAAAAACAGCCCTGAACTGCGTGAGGCCTACGAACAGACGCTGCCGCTGCTCTCCGAGTACAGCACCTGGGTCGGCCAGCATGAAGGCCTGTATAAAGCCTATCGCGACCTGCGCGATGGCGATAACTACGCCACGCTGAATACCGCGCAGAAAAAAGCGGTTGATAACGCGCTGCGCGATTTTGAATTATCCGGGATTGGCCTGCCGCCGGAGGCGCAGAAACGCTACGGTGAAATCGCCGCGCGCCTCTCTGAGCTGGGCAACCAGTACAGCAACAACGTCCTCGACGCCACCATGGGCTGGAACAAGCTGGTGACCGATGTCGCCGATCTGGTCGGCATGCCGGAAAGCGCGCTGGCCGCCGCTCAGGCTCAGGCGCAGGCCAAAGAGCAGGAAGGGTATCTGCTGACCCTGGATATTCCGAGCTATCTGCCGGTGATGACCTACTGCGATAACCAGGCGCTGCGCGAAGAGATGTATCGCGCCTATTCCACCCGCGCCTCCGATCAGGGCCCGAACGCCGGGAAATGGGATAACAGCCCGGTGATGGCGGAGATCCTCGCCCTGCGTCACGAGCTGGCGCAGCTGTTGGGCTTTGACAGCTATGCGTATAAATCCCTCGCCACCAAAATGGCGAAGGATCCGCAGCAGGTGCTCGATTTCCTCACCGACCTGGCAAAACGCGCCCGTCCGCAGGGCGAAAAAGAGCTGGCCCAGCTGCGCGCCTTCGCCAAAGCCGAGTTTGGCGTCGATGAGCTGCAGCCGTGGGACATTGCCTACTACAGCGAAAAACAGAAGCAGCACCTCTACAGCATTAGCGATGAGCAGCTGCGCCCCTATTTCCCGGAAAACAAAGCCGTTAGCGGCCTGTTTGAAGTGGTTAAGCGCATTTACGGTATTACCGCTAAAGAGCGTACCGATGTCGATGTGTGGCATCCGGAAGTGCGCTTCTTCGAGCTGTATGACGAACACAACGAGCTGCGCGGTAGCTTCTATCTCGACCTGTATGCCCGCGAGCATAAGCGCGGCGGGGCGTGGATGGACGACTGCGTCGGCCAGATGCGTAAACTGGATGGTTCCCTGCAGAAGCCGGTCGCCTACCTGACCTGTAACTTCAACCGCCCGGTCAACGGCAAGCCGGCGCTGTTCACCCATGACGAAGTGATCACCCTGTTCCACGAGTTCGGCCACGGTCTGCACCATATGCTGACCCGCATCGACACCGCCGGGGTTTCCGGCATCAGCGGGGTGCCGTGGGATGCGGTCGAGCTGCCGAGCCAGTTTATGGAGAACTGGTGCTGGGAGCCGGAAGCGCTGGCGTTTATCTCCGGCCATTATGAAACCGGTGAACCGCTGCCGCAGGAGCTGCTGGAGAAAATGCTGGCGGCGAAAAACTACCAGGCGGCGATGTTTATTCTGCGCCAGCTGGAGTTCGGCCTGTTCGATTTCCGCCTGCATGCGGAGTACAAACCGGAGCAGGGGGCGAAAATCCTTGAGACCCTGGCCGAGATTAAAAAGCAGGTCGCCGTGGTGCCGGGGCCGACCTGGGGCCGCTTCCCGCACGCCTTCAGCCACATCTTCGCTGGCGGCTATGCGGCAGGTTACTACAGCTACCTGTGGGCCGACGTGCTGGCGGCAGACGCCTTCTCACGCTTCGAAGAAGAGGGGATTTTCAACCGTGAAACCGGTCAGTCGTTCCTCGACAATATCCTGAGCCGCGGCGGTTCCGAAGAGCCGATGGAGCTGTTCAAACGCTTCCGCGGGCGCGAGCCGCAGCTGGACGCGATGCTGGAGCATTACGGGATCAAAGGCTGATTGCTACGTGAAGATCTGCTTAATTGATGAAACAGGCGCCGGTGACGGCGCCTTATCTGTTTTAGCCGCCCGCTGGGGGCTGGAGCAGGATGACGATAACCCGATGGCGCTGGTGCTGACGACGGAGCATCTGGAGCTACGCAAGCGCGATGAGCCCAAGCTTGGCGGCATCTTCGTCGATTTCGTCGGCGGGGCGATGGCCCACCGGCGCAAGTTTGGCGGCGGCCGCGGCGAAGCGGTGGCTAAAGCGGTGGGTATTAAAGGCGATTACCTGCCGGATGTCGTCGATGCGACGGCCGGGCTGGGACGCGATGCCTTTGTGCTGGCGTCGGTCGGCTGTCACGTGCGGATGCTGGAGCGTAATCCGGTGGTCGCCGCGCTGCTCGATGATGGCCTGGCGCGCGGTTATGCTGACGCGGAAATCGGCGGCTGGCTGCAGGAGCGGCTGCAGTTGATCCACGCCTCCAGCCTGACGGCGTTAACCGATATCACCCCGCGCCCGCAGGTGGTGTACCTCGATCCGATGTTCCCGCATAAGCAGAAAAGCGCGCTGGTGAAGAAAGAGATGCGCGTCTTTCAGTCGCTGGTGGGGCCGGATTTAGACGCCGATGGCCTGTTGGCGCCAGCGCGTCAGTTGGCGACCAAACGAGTGGTGGTCAAGCGCCCGGATTACGCGCCGCCGCTGGCGGATGTCGCCACGCCGAACGCGGTGGTGACCAAAGGACATCGGTTTGATATTTACGCCGGTACGCCGGCGTAATTTTTCGCCGTTGTGATATCACCCGGATAGCGGGCAAAGCGCCTTATCCGGGCTACCAAATTGTAGCGCGAGCCGGGAACCGCAATATTTAAACAAACGGCGCCAGCGGATCGGCCATCTCAAACGGTTATTCGGCGCTGGCCGGGGTATTAATCATCCGGTTCAGCCACGGCACCATCAGCGCCATTACCACCGTGACGCCCAGCGTCACCAGGCCAATTTTACTGAACACATTGGTGTAGACCGGCAGGGTCTGCAGCGGGTCGGTGATGTTTTCCGGCACCGCGGTAAAGGTCGCCACATAGCCGCCCAGCAGGAAAGCGGCGGCCTGGGTCAGAAACCACATCCCCAGAATAAAGCCCATCAGATGCTGCGGCACCAGCGCGGCAACCATCGCCAGCCCCAGAGCGCTGATTAACAGTTCGCCCAGACTCTGGAACAGATAAACCAGCACAATAAACCACGGCGAGGTTAACCCCTGGGCGTCGGCGAACCACATCCCGGCCGCCGCGGCGGTCAGGAAGCCCAGCGCGCAGAGGAACATCCCGAGGGTAAATTTCACCGGCATGGTCAGGTCTTTACCCTTATGACCGAGATGGGTGTAGATCGCCGCCAGCACCGGGCTGGCGACCACTACCCAGAAGGGATTCAGCGCCTGGAAGCTGACCGGGTTGATGGTAAAGCCAAGGATCTCATGATGGACGTTGTTGATGGCGAAGAAGTTCAGCGAGGT